>JAFMDS010000049.1 GCA_017857175.1 Candidatus Nanopelagicales bacterium
GTGTACACATATTGGTCCCTCGAGACAAAATTGATTCAACCGTTTCGGTTTTTGTCCGAGCTGAAGACAGTGTCCTGTTCATTCGTACTTGGGGCAATCACTGGCTCATTGGCACAACAGATACTGCCTGGAATAACGAACTTGATCACCCGGCAGCAACGTCAACAGACATTGAATACCTTTTGAGAAATGTCAATGCCGTGTTGAACGTGGCACTGACCGAAGCTGATATTGACGGGGTGTATGCAGGATTACGACCGTTGATCAAGGGTCAGGTCATCAAGGGTCAGGTCATCAAGGGTCATTCGGGCGCGACAAGCGACTTGAGCCGTGAACATGTGGTGGAAACCCCGATCCCAGGGTTCACCACGATTACGGGTGGCAAGTACACCACTTACCGTGTGATGGCAGCCGATGCTGTTAATGAGTCTCTCAAGCAACTCAACAGCCGAGGTGAGTTGCTTGATACTCCGGAATCAAACACTCAGGACATCCCGCTTATTGGAGCGAGGGATCTCGATCAAGCGACATTGGAGTTGCACGACCAGGCAAAGTCTCTGGGGCTTCGCGCCGGGGAAATGGATCGACTTCTTGGGCGGTATGGATCAATGACCCGGGAACTAGTCAAGTTGATCAAATTTCGACCAGAACTCGGTCAACCAATCGCCGGCGGCGGAGGATATCTGCGAGTAGAGGCGCTGTATGCCGTCACACATGAAGGCGCCCTTCACATTGACGATGTCCTCACCAGACGCACCCACCTTTCTATTGAGACCCCGGATCAAGGTGTAGAAGCGGCAGGCGAAGTCGCCGAGATCATGGGGGCGGAATTGGGCTGGACACCTGAACGCAAAGCCATGGAGTTGCAGCATTACCTTGACAGGGTGGCCGCCGAATTGGCGGCACACCAGGTCCCCGATGATGCCGGTGCGCAGGCAAAACGCAACTTGGTGAAAGATGTACGCCTCAGCCGAAATTAGTGGCGAGAGTTTGACGGAACGCATGACTACGAAGGAGTTCACATGGAACAGGAAATTTCAACCAACGGCGACATTGAAGTTGGCGACGATTTGTCCATTGAAATTGTGTTGGATGAGAACGACAACGTGGTCGGCGCAATCTCTGATGAAGTAATCGTTGCAACGAGCCCAGATGGTTCAATCGTTGACGAAATCGTCGATGTCCTCGACGCTGATGGAAATTTGGTTATCGAGGATGAAACCGTCACCGTCTACGACGCTGATGCGAACGTGGTCGCGCAGTCGGAAGAAGTGCGAATTCCACTCGAAGGATAGAGCACTTCAGCCCGCACGTCGTGATCAATTAATGTCGAGTGATTCGACGAGTTGTTCGATGCGGGCACTGATTTCATCTCGCACTGCTCGAACGAACTCGAGGTCTTTGCCGGCCGGGTCATTGAGGTCCCAGTCTTCGTATCGTTTGCCGGGATAAATCGCGCAGGTATCACCGCAGCCCATCGTGATGACGACATCAGCCAGTTTCACGTCTGAATCTGTCAAGAGTTTAGGTTTATTGGCCCCTATGTCTATCCCGAGTTCGGCCATGGCTGCTACTGCCATGGGATTGACCTGCTCAGCGGGAACAGAACCAGCGGAGAGGATGTCAACCTGACTTCCTGCACGAGCGGCAAGTAACCCGGCAGCCATTTGTGAACGGCCGGCATTGTGCACGCACACGAAAAGTACCGTCGGCTTTTGGTTCATGGTCATTTCACCTTTCGAGGAGCGAGTTTCATCGCAATGAACGCTCCAAGGAGCGCTCCAACAATTTGCATAGCGATGAATGGCAGAGCATTGGCAGGGCTTATTCCAGTGAATGTGTCGGTGAGTGTGCGGCCAATTGTGACTGCTGGGTTGGCAAAGGATGTAGAAGAGCTGAAAAAGTACGCGGCGCCAATCCAAGCGGGCACGAGGATTATCAGGGCCTCGGACCGTTCTCTGAGAACTGCTGTGACGATGATGAACAGAAGTCCCGCGGTGGCGAGTACTTCACTCAACATGAGCCCGTATCCGCTGCGATCATTTGTTGAGAAGTCGACGACGGGTAGCTCAAACATTATGTTTGCAATCACGACGCCGGCGACGGCGCCCAGAATCTGAACAATCATGTAGATCCCAGCCTCCGACACCCTCATTTCTTTGCGAACTGCAGCGATCAGGGTTACGGCGGGGTTGAAATGTGCTCCAGAGATTGGTTGAAAGAGCCAAATTGCAACACCGAGGGCAGCGATCGTGGACACCGTGTTAATCAGGAGCGTTACCGCAATGTCATTGGTCAACAGGGTGCCCATGATCCCGGAGCCGACCACGGCGCAAACAAGTATGGCGGTTCCCAAGAACTCAGCCATCAAGGCGCGACCTGTGGCCCGTTCATCAAGCATGTCTGGCGCATGATTTTCCATAAGGATGGAACTGTAAGCAACTGTTAGTTGGATATGGGTCTGTGGCTCATGAACACTGGGTGAATTCTTGAGCGATTCCTGGCGCACCTACTATTGCACGATGATGCGGGGGATCAAGAAGAACGCTTTAGTCGGCGCTGCTTTGACGGGCATCGCGCTGAGTCTTGCTCTCGTGCAGGCTCCTTCAGCCATCGGCGCGACAAAAGTCGATCCGCTCAAAGTGTTGAATTCGCTCCCGGTCCAGAACGAGCGAGGTGCTGGCTACGACCGGGGCCTTTTCCGTCACTGGTCGGACCTTGATCGAAATGGCTGCGATACGAGGGAAGAAGTTCTCATTGTGGAGCGGGTCAATGGAAGCGTGCAAGGGTGCAAGGTTCTTGGGGGACTGTGGGTGTCCAAGTATGACGGCGTGAAAACTTCGAATGCATCCAATTTCGACATTGACCACTTTGTCCCGTTGAAAGAAGCTTGGGATTCTGGCGCTTGGCGTTGGGATTCTGCGACGCGTGAACGTTTTGCAAACGACTTGGGTTACGCCCCAGCCCTCATTGCCGTCTCAGCTAGTTCGAATCGATCGAAATCCGATCAAGATCCAGCCGAATGGATGCCACTGAAGAGTCAATGCAGTTATGCAAAGAACTGGGTCGGCGTGAAGTTTCGTTGGCGCCTGTCTGTTGACTCGACAGAGAAAAAGGTGCTGACGAGAATTCTCACAAGGTGTAAAGGTTCCATGGTGTTGCCGCCTCGGGCTTGAACCATTCCCCCAGGCTCACATGTGATTAATTATTCGGGAGCGGGAGATAATAAATGGGATCTCCAATTTTGACCGCGTGGGTGGTAACCGCGAAACCGGTTGACACGCTGAGCCCCCGAAGCATGGCTGATCCGTTGAATTCCGAAACGTGAAATTCGCCTGACTTCGATATTCCAGCTACTAGCCGTGTTCCGTCATCACCGTGAATTTCGCTTTGAGAAACGAGAATATCCAGATCTGGCGCAGGGAGACCAAGCATTGAATTCAGCAGTGGCTGACCAAAAGTCAAAAGTCCCACGATGGCCGATAAAGGATTTCCCGGTAGTCCAATTACTGGAATGTTCTGGCCACTGTTCGTATTTGCAAGGGCAAGCATCATTGGATGGCCGGGACGCACATGAACACCATCAACCAAAATTTCTCCATTGAGTTCAGAAATGACGGCACGCAAGAAATCCCGAGGACCCGATGCTGTTCCTCCAGTTGTAATAATCACATCGGCATCGAGATTGAAAATTGTGGACATCACCTCTGACATGACGTCTTTACAGCGTGTGATGCTGATGACTTGCGCGCCCATGCGGTTAAGCCACCCGGGGAGCTGCGGGCCGAGAGAGTCCCGAATCTTTCCGGGTGCAGGGATTCCTTCAAGTTCCAATTCATCACCAAAAACGAGGACACTTACCCGAGGTTGGCGTCGCACCTCAACCATGTCATGACCAGTTGCAGCGAGAATGCCAATGACACTTGGATTCAATCGGGTTCCACGTACTGCGATAGTTTCGCCAACCATACATTCTTCACCGGCATGGCGAATGTCGCGTTTCGGAGCTTGCGTTGCAGTCAGAAGCGGTTTACCGGAATTTTGAATTTCCACACTCCCGTGCTCACTTCTAACAATGTATTCCGTACCTGCTGGTACAGGAGCACCAGTGGCTATTGAGCAACCTTCGTTGACCCCTAGTTCCCAGTCGGGAAATTCGCCGGCGACAACCTGTCCAGCTATGTGCCAGGGACCCGATCCCCGAACGGCCCACCCATCCATGGCCGAGTTATTAAACGAGGGGAGAGCGAGAAGTGCGCAGTGGTCGCGAGCAAGGACTCTGCAATCCGCCTCGGTTAGTGCCACAAATTCATTCTCAAAATGTGAACTGACGCGAAGTCCAAGTTCGAAGGCAAGTGCGCGAGCCTGACTCCAATCGGCGTCCTGTTTCATGCGCTTGCTAGTTCTGATTTTCTTCTTTTGGATTCCAATTAGTGGCAAGAAGTCCGATCTTTTCGGCCACCACTGTTGGATCAGCACCTTGTGCGACCGCGATCCCCATGAGGTAGGTGGTGAGAGGGGCTGCAGGTCGTTCCACATTATGTGCCGCATCCCTAGCAACGGCGAGGATGTCCTTCATAAGGTTCGGAGTAACACTGAACCCCTCGAGATTCAATTCCGAAATTACTGTGTCGACCCATTGATCCATGACTTAAGACTAAAGGAGGAACGTTGAAATTGAATCAGGGAGTGAATTACGGCTGTAAAAGAGTGGCAGCACGCTCGAGGTCCGCCGGGGTGTTTACATCCAATAAGAGTTGTTCCCCAATGGACGTTTCTGATGCCTGCACATATTCAATGTTCTTGAGGTGGGCAATGAGGGATTGCATGCTCTGATTTGTTGGGGAGCCCATTGCTTGTAAACCATCCCGCAAAGCTTTGACATCGTAAAGAGCATTCAGAGGATGCGCCCGACCATCAGCATCTCGAGGTATGAGCGCGGAGGAATTAGATTTGAGGCCCACGGTTAGAAGCCATGGAATTGCAAGCGGGACATCCACGGCGGCGACGGCGACATGTGATGTAGAGACGCAGGCCAGGCCCGCGGTCACCGCGGCAACCGGCCCAGATCCAGGTGGGTCTTCTCGCACAAACTGGACGGGATGTCCGGAATTGGGTCCAACAACAACCGTGTGTATGCCAGCTGGGACCCGCCCAAGAACAAAGTCCAGTAGTGTCCCCGCGCCAAATCGCAGGCTCGCCTTATCTGTTCCCATGCGACGGCTCGTGCCACCGGTCAACAGAAGCACGCTGACGTCGTGCGTTTCTGGTTCAGGGGCGGTTGACATGGAAAAAGAGTATCGGTGTGATGTCGTGCACATTCGGACAAATGGGTGGAAATCGACATCAATACGTGCAAACATACTGTCATCACTCGACTTGTCGACTGATTGAAAGCCCGCGTACACCCCCCCGTAACGCGGGCTTTCCCTTTTCCCCTCGGGCTTATCCTTCGTCGCGAACCTAGGCTCTCGACTCGTGTTTGATTCTTCGTCGCGAACCTAGGCTCTCGACTCGTGTTTGATTCTTCGTCTCGAACCTAGGCTCTCGACTCGTGTTTGATTCTTCGTCTCGAACCTAGGCTCTCGACTCGAACATCCCCAGCACGGCCGCTATCCCAAGCACTGAACGTGGCGCGTAAGCGGACCTCCATAGCCCACCATGATTGGCGCCAATGCTGAATAGATCCATGGGATTGTGAAGCGGTGTCTGAGGGTTAGCGGCCGAGTGTGGGTTACGCAGATCATGGACAAGCATTGCCGCCATGAGCGCGGTAGATGTTGCAGGTTCAAAAACCTCAACGCCAAAGCGCCCTGCACCCGCGTACGCAGCTGCGAGTGCTCTGTTCTTAACAACCGACTGCGTGCGGGTTGCTGGTGCGAGATTAAGTGATACGGGGAATCCCTGTGATCGAGCGACTAATGCACGCCACCGTTGCAGCCGTTTTGCTAGGAGATAGTTAGGACCCTGTTGAATGACAAGTGAGTCGTTTAAGCCCATGGATACACCATCAGCAGAGGTATAGGTGTCTGGATAGTTGGGTTCAAATTGACCAAATGCTCGAAGTGGGGACTGCAGGAAGCCGGTAACTCCACGCTTTTTCCAGCGTTCGCGGGATTCTAGGACACATTCCATGGGCACCATGAAGACGTCAGTGGGGGTTGCGAGAAACGCCAACGTAATGTCCTGTCGATGGCGCGACAGTTGGAGGAAAATCGCATCGGCACTCATGCTTAGCAACGCATGAATAGCTCCATCCGCGTAGGTGTAGTTGCCTAGGACGAATTGACCGTCAATCTGATCGATCCACTGGGCGATTTCAGCGGGCTGGTTCAACATGTCGATTCCAGCAGCCTGCGCAATGACATGGTCGTCCTCGGCATGGATGGTTCCACCGGTCACCATAGAGATTTCACCATAAGCATTAGGTGAAATCGGAACTCGAAGTGAACCGGGTGTTGCCCGCGTGATGTCAATGAGCCGTTGCCAGATGTCAGGGCGGGGCAAGTCGAGTGCATGAATGCGCGCACCCCAACGTAGAAGTGATCTTGTGGGTGCCATTTCCGCGCCGGCACCAAGAACTGCGATGTCGGTGTCTGAAAGGTCCAGCCATTCGGGGTTATCCATGAGTAGATGGATTGCTTGGCCAAAGGTTGGCTCGGCTATTCCGTCTTTGACCCAAGTGTCCACCTGCTTGCGCAGCTCGGAACCGAAAAGCCGGCGCCCCTGATACGGGATTGAGAGTTCCTCTTCTCGCGCTGCACGTCCAATCACCGTGACCGATTCAATGGGATTGCCAGGCTCGCTCATCACTTGGTCAAGTGAAATGTCGTTGTCACCGCGAGTGAACTGGAAGCGACGATGCGCAGAGTCCAGACCCGATTGGGAAATGATGATCGCAGAGTCAGGAGTTTGGGCCGCGGAGACAACAATCTCCCGCATTGGGTCGATATAGCCCTTGCGCCAATCCTTGGTGTGTTCAATGCGATCGGCAATACGGGGATCAATAGTGCGAATGGAATCGGCAAAGATTGCTCGACCGGTTGCCGTGGTGCTTCGCTTGTTGTCTCCACCTCGAGGGAACGCCACCGCCATTAGGTCATTATGCCCAATGTAGTTCAGGTTGAGGCTCGAAAGGTGGGCCGCGTGTTAAAAGTCACTCGTATGTGAAGTGTCGCCGCGCGTGAACTCAGGAACTGGACGAATCGATATTCATAAGTTTCTTGCGGTAGGGAACCAGTTCTTTGACAGTATCGATTCCAATGACACCAACAAGATGATCTTTGTCATTGAAGTACTCAACAATGCAGGGACCATCAAGATCTCCGGACACCACCTTGCTGCGCGCGGCGACACCTGGTAGCCCATAAGACTGAAGTTGGTACTCAAACTGGTCGGACCAGAAAGCGGGGAGTGCCGAAAAGGGGTCATCGGTGGGTGCCTCACCTTTGAGGAGGGCGGCCAAAGTGGCGCCCGCCCGTTTGCCGGTCTCCGTGGGCATGTTCCAATGCTCGATCCGGCGAGGTCCATCGGCGTAGAGGACACTTGGGTGCCGAGCGACGTCTCCGACAGCAACAACAGGCACATTTGTGCCTTCAGTGCCTTCAGTGCCTTCAGTGCCTACTAAGCGCATTGTGTGATCAACGAGAACGCCATTGCTCAGGTCCAGACCATTTCCTTCAAGCCACTCCACATTGGGAACTGAGCCGATTGCCTCAACTACAACACCTGTGGGAATCACATCACCGTTATCAAGAGTGACACTTTCAATTTTTTCATCGCCATTAAATGATTTCACAGTGCGTCCGAGGTGGAAAGTCACTCCCTTGGACTCGTGGCGCCGGCGCATGGCACCGCCAAGTTCAAGACCCATGGGCATCACCATAGGTTCGGAGTCCAGTGATACGACATGAACGTTGGCGCCGAGAAGTGTCCCAGTCGCCGCCAGTTCGCACCCGATGAAACCACTGCCAAGAATCACCAGATTCTCGCCGGGCACTATTGCCTCCCGGAGTTTTTGCGCATCAGAGAGCGTCCGGAGAGTAAACAGCCCTTGCGTTGGGCCCGGAATCGGGAGCAACCTTGGGCGAATCCCGGTTGCGATAACAAGCCCATCGAACATGAGTTCCTCGCCATTAGCAAGCGTCAGGGTTTTCTTTTCGAGGTTCAAAGATCGCGCACCGCTGCCAAGTTTCCAGTGAACGTCTGCAATCGAATCACGTTGCCTAAATTTGAGATCCTCATGCCCTAGGCCTGATTTCAATGCTTCCTTGGATAACGGTGGTCGGTTGTAGGGAACATGTTCTTCATCGCCTACGATTTCGATTTCACCCACGAAACCATTCGCGCGAAGTGCTTCTGCGGCTCTAAGTCCACCGAGTCCAGCACCGACTATGACAACTCGTTTGTTATCCATGTCACGAGTATCTCAACTTGTGGCGACTAGTTCCGTCCGGGTTCGATTCCGCGAATGTTCGGCGACAAAAACACCCACAAGAATTAATGCACCGCCCGACAATTGGACGAGAGTGAGAGATTCCCCCAACAAAATCCAAGCAATGATGGTGGCGAACAGGGGCTCGGTGAGTCCAACCGTTGATGCCTGGGAGGCCCGGAGGTGTTTAAGCGACTCCACCGTGAGCCAAAAGGGAATCACGGTTCCGAGGAGCACAAGGTAAATAGAGAGTGACCAGATGGGAAATACAACCTCGGCACTGCCGAGTGGTTCTGATTCACCAGAGAGTAGATCCCACGGGAACGACCACCAAGGTTGAAAAATTGCCCAGAACAATGCCGCTGCGGCAAATCCCCACATGACCAGTGATACCGGATCGCGGTGATTCTCCACCCGCATTTGTTTGTCCCCGAGGATATAAAAAATTGTGAGGCTCACGGCTGCAAGGAGTGCTGCAATCACTCCCACAGCGTTGAGCGCAAAGCCGTTCCAGATTTGAGCCACGAGGGCTAGACCGGCGATCGCCATGCCCAATGCAAGCCAAACAGTTTTTCGAGTTGGCTCTTTCCACACCAGGCGCATCCACAAAGCAACCATGACGGGCGCGGTGAATTCAATAAGGAGTGCAACACCAACTGGAAGATAAACCAGTGCAACAAAATAAAGGTATTGCGTCATGGCTACACCCAAGATGCCATAGGCAATCAGGACAGGAATCTCTTTTCGTTTTAGATGTAAAGCGCTAGGTCGCTTGATAGCAACGAATGTCAAGAGGACCAGAAAGGCGACCGTTACACGCAATTGAGATAGGCGTTCAGTGTCAATTCCGGTCATGAGGATTGCTTTGGACACAGTTCCGTTCAACGCGAAGAGAACTGAAGCGATCAGGTAAAGGAAATATCCGGTGTACGGGTGTGGATTCTTGGTAAGGGTGACGCCGGGAATTGGTTCAATGAAGTCACTCACTACATGACCGATTCATATAAATGAATTGTTTGGGCTGCGATGGCATCCCAGCCAAATGCACTCACCGCTCGAGCTCGCCCTTGGGCACCCATTGAACGAGCCAAAGTTGAATCAGCAATAACTCTGTTCACTGATTCCGCGAATGCATGTTCAAAAGCGCGGGGCTCTTGGGCGTCATAGGGGACGAGGATCCCAGTTTCACCGTCCTTGACAACTTCAGGGATGCCACCAACATTGCTTGCTACGACAGCAGTTTCGCACGCCATGGCCTCAAGATTCACAATTCCTTGGGGCTCGTAAATAGATGGGCAAGCGAACACGGCAGCGTGCGTGAACAATTGCAGCAGGTCGGCCAGTGGTGCTTGCTCCCTGATCCAATGAATCATGTGGGCGCCTCGTTCGGCTCGGAGTTCAGCTACCAGTTGCTCAACTTCCATACCAATTTCGGGAGTGTCGGGTGAACTGGCGCAGAGTACGAGTTGAACGCCCTCATCAAACTTTTTTGCAGCTTCCAGCAAATGGGGTAGTCCCTTCTGGCGCGTGATCCGCCCAACAAATAGGACGTATGGAACGGCAGGGTCAATGCCATATTTATCTAGTGCATCGAAGGCCGGATCAGGACGATAAATATTTGTATCAATTCCGTTGTGAATCACATGCACATTTCCAGGATCGACATCCGGGTAACTTGTCAGCACATCTGACTTCATGCCAGCAGAGACCGCAATGATCGCGGCCGCGGACTCGTAGGCTGACTTCTCCACCCACGACGACAGTCGGTACCCACCTCCCAGTTGCTCGGCTTTCCAGGGGCGCAGTGGCTCGAGTGAATGGGCTGTGACAACCAGTGGCTTGTTCAGAAGTAACGAGCCGACTTGTCCAGCAAAATTGGAATACCAGGTGTGGGAATGGATAACGTCAACAGTCTGTTGCGAGATCGCCTGCACAATGTCGAGGTTGGTACCAAGAGTGGCAAGGGCAGGGTTTGCGTTTTTGAGAAATTCAGGTGTCACATGTCCAACGGCATCGGGATATTCTTCACCGAATGCGTGCACATCAACAGATATGTGTTTGCGCAATGCAGGGACTAGGAATTGCACGTGAACACCGGCACCGCCGTAGGTGTTGGGTGGCCACTCTTTGGTCAATATCGCAGTTCGCACGACCGAAGCCTAGGCCTGCGAATTCTGGAGGGGCATTTGAGGCGCGCTTTATAAACGGGTATACCTGTGTGACTGATGGGACTAGGCTGAAGCCATGGCAGGGGATCCCCGAGTACTCGCCATGGTGCTCGCAGGCGGTGAAGGCAAAAGACTCATGCCTCTGACCGCAGACAGGGCAAAGCCGGCCGTACCATTTGGCGGTTCCTACCGTCTCATTGATTTTGTGCTGTCCAATCTGATCAATGCAGGAATGCGTCGCGTATGCGTGCTCACTCAATACAAATCGCATTCACTGGATCGACACATCACGCAAACGTGGCGAATGCCTACCTTGCTCGGTGACTACGTCACACCCGTCCCGGCGCAACAACGATTGGGTCCGCGCTGGTTTACGGGTAGTGCCGATGCAATTTTTCAAAGTCTGAATTTGGTTTACGATGAAGCTCCCGAGTACGTAGTTGTTTTCGGTGCTGATCACGTGTACCGCATGGATCCTATGCAAATGATTGAAGCCCATATTGATAGCGGTGCGGGAGTCACGGTTGCAGGCTTGCGTCGACCAAAAGAGATGGCATCTGAGTTTGGCGTCATTGAAGTCGCAAGTGACGGGCATCGGATTTCAAATTTCTTGGAAAAACCAAAAAACCCACCGACGATTCCGGGCTCACCAGATGAGTGCTTTGTTTCCATGGGCAACTATGTTTTTAGCACGGACGTATTGCTCGAGGCTCTCCGTGAAGATGCCGCGGATTCATCGTCAATACATGACATGGGCAGCAACATCATCCCGATGCTAACAGGGCAGGGCCGCGCTTTTGTTTATGATTTCAATTCAAATATTGTCGCGGGCGCCACTGAACGCGATTCAGGGTACTGGCGCGATGTGGGATCGCTCGACAGCTATCACGATGCGCACATGGACTTGGTTTCTGTGCACCCAGTTTTCAATCTGTACAACAGGCGTTGGCCAATACTTTCAAATATCCCACCACTTCCTCCGGCAAAGTTTGTTGAGGGCGGGAATGCCCATGAGTCAATGGTCGGTGCGGGCAGCATTATTTCGGGTGGCCACGTGCGCACCTCGGTCATCGCGTCCAATGTAATTGTTGATTCCGGGTCCTATGTCGAAGGTAGTGTTCTCATGCCCGGTGTGCGAATCGGTCAGAACGCAGTCGTGCGTCGAGCGATTCTTGATAAGAACGTAGTCGTTCCTGCAAATGCACAAATCGGAGTTGATCTTGATTTGGATCGCACTCGCTACACCGTGAGCCCAGGCGGCATCGTGGTAATTGGCAAGGGTGTTTCCGTTATTGAGGACTAGGCCCATTCTTTCTGGTTGCATAATGGGTAGGTGAAACGTTCCGTCAAGGTGCTCTCCGTCGCTATTGCGTGTCTGGCCTTTGTCGGTATACAGATACATCCTGCCCTTGCGGTGGCCCCAAGAATTGTGGGAGGAGTGCCGATATCAATTTCTCAGGCACCATGGCAAGTTGCCATTGCAATCAGAAATGACACGCTTTGCGGTGGCTCGTTGATTAATTCTGACTGGGTCCTTACTGCTGCCCACTGCGCAACAGGGGTTCAACCATCAAGCTTTTCTGTTTTTGCGGGGCTAGACATACTGTCCCAACGAAACCGTGGTGACGCGATCCGCGTTTCTCAAGTCGTGATTCATCCGAATTGGAATGGTAACAATTTCAACGCGGATTTGGCTTTGCTCAAACTGTCAGCCCCCGTGACTCTGGGGTCAAATATTCAACTGATACCTCTGCCTGAACAGGTTGACCCCAACACATGGCCGCAGCAAGGGTCGAGTGCAACGATTTCAGGTTGGGGTGCCGCATCCTTTGGTGGAGCCGCGGTAGATCAATTGCAAGAGGCGAACATTTCGGTCCTTGCCGGCCCAGGGGTCAATTCATGTGGGGATTACGGGTCGAACTTTTCAGCATTGGATGATCTCTGTGCAGGTGTTCCTGGTGGCGGGATCGATGCGTGCCAAGGTGACAGTGGAAGTCCGCTGACCGTCCAGGTTGAGGGGGTTGCAGTCCTGGCGGGGGTGACGAGCGTGGGCAATGAATGCGCATTGCCCAACTTCCCTGGTATCTATACCCGGGTGACCACGTACATCAATTGGATTCGGGGGTATGTGCCGGTCCCAGCCACGGTACCGATGCCCCCAGTGGGAGTCACGACTAAAGCGGCTGTCGGTGGGAAGGTCGTTGTCAGTTGGCTGCCCCCGGCCAGTGATGGAGGTGCCCCCATCACCGGTTACAACGTCGTGAACGTCACGGATCCCAATTCAGCAGCTACCGGGTGCACCTCGCAAGAGACATATTGCGTTGTGACAGGACTGCAGGTCGGGGTCCCCTCGTCACTTGTTGTCCAGGCAGTTAACTCCGTGGGAGTGGGCCTGGCATCAGATGCGATCACGGCAACACCTGTGACAACTGTGCTCAAAAAAGGTAAAAGTATCAGCCTAACGCGGCTGGCCAAGCTGTTGAAAATTAGAAAGACCAAATTGACCGCGAAAGTTGCCGGCGATACTGCGTCACTGTGCCGGGTTCAAGGTGTTCGGGTGAAAGCAACCAAAGCCGGGGTATGTCGAGTCTTTGTGAAATCTCGCAGTTCGAAAAAAGCGCTGGGAACCGCATACATAAAAATTGTGTAGTTACCCGAATCTACCGGAGATGTAGTCCTCTGTGCGCTTATCACTGGGTGAACTGAATAATTCCCGAGTTGGTCCGAATTCAACAAGACGACCGTGTCTAACCCCATTGTCATCGAGTTCTGCGGTGAAGAAAGCGGTCCGGTCAGAAACTCTCGCGGCCTGCTGCATGTTGTGTGTGACGATCACGATGGTGTAATCCTTGGCAAGCTCACCCATGAGGTC
>JAFMDS010000012.1 GCA_017857175.1 Candidatus Nanopelagicales bacterium
GATTCTTCAGGGATTTCGTGTCATCGAGTTGTGTTTGAGGGTTAAAACGTTCTCGGAATGCGTAGGTCCGGGGTTCAAATCCCCGAGGCGGCTCCAGCTGTTCGGGTGCGATGTGTCACGCGAACCTTCCTGCGTTGAGTTTCTGCTCGATTGGCCTAGGTCGGTGCTACGTAATCGGTGTTCCGTGATGGGTGTAGTGTCATTTGGGAAGTCGACATAAATTTGTGTCGCATCCACGAGAATGGACCACAGATGAAGTCACGCGCAGTTCGCTTGTCGATGACCGCTGCTGCAATTATTGGCTTAATGCTTGCGGTCAATGTCCCCGCTGCATCAGCGAAGGACAAGAACACCAACGTAAAGTTGGTGGTCTATTCAAAGACCGTTGGCCTCCATACTCAGGATGGCAACAGTTCAGGGATTGACCACGGAGATCTTTTCTACCGGGAGCAGGCAATTTCTCTGACACCAGGAGGTCCGATCATAGGTGTGGCCTATTCGCAGGCGGAGGTTGTCTCCCACCATGAGGAAGACAATGTTGATGTCCGTCGCATAACGATTCAGGAGAAGCTGCCCAAGGGGGTTCTGTACGTGAATGGGTTGACAGAACTCGTGAGGGGCGAGCTTCCGCGACCGGGATGGACCGCCACCTATGCCGTTGTAGGTGGCACAGGAAAGTACGCCAAAGCGCGCGGGACATCATCATTATTGCTGATGCCTGACGGAATGACATTTAAGGTTACCTACCGGCTCTCATTGTCCTGAGATAGCGGCGGACTTGCAGTGTCAGTGGGTCATTGGCAGGGAACAGGCAAGATTGACTAGCCCCGCAAGTCTCGGCGGTTAAGCAGCGGGTAGCTAGAACCAATTGTGATTGCAGTAGCGACTGACAGAATGAAGATTCCAGTAACGTTAAAACCATTAATGAGCGGATCGGTCCCGCTGTACCAGTAAAAAGGTGTGAACTTCTCCCACCAGCCATTGTTAATCTCCGCAATCCCATTAACAACGTTTATTACGAGGGCAGCACCTGCGCTGACTCCAATTGCTAAGCCCACTCGACCAATTGCGGCACCCAAGAAAACCGCAACACCACCGAATAAATATCCCAAGAGCAGCAAATGAACGCAGGTAGCCAAGAGGTTGAAGTAGTTCATACCGAGATCGGAAATCAGATTTGCCAATGCAACACCCGCAAAAGTTGCGAATGCAACCACCAACCCCCAAATAAGCATTGCAATAAGCTTCTGGGTGAGCACGTAACTGCGAGAAATTGGATTGGCAAGCAGTAGGGCCAAAGTCTTATCCTTTTCCTCACCCGCAATTGCTTTAGCCCCGATAGCGATAGTCACAATCATGATTGCAATCGGCGCCACGAGCCCAAATATTTCTATTTGGAAAAATCCCTCCGCAGTTCCAAAGTCCCCTCCACCAAAAAACGCGATTATCTCTGGCGGGTACGAGTCAGCCAGTTGCGCCATTGTCGTTCCCATATCTGCATAGATAGGCCCCATGACCAAGCCCATTAACCCAAACATGAAAATCGAGACCAAAAGCGATAAAACTTGGAACTGATAGATCGTCTTTATCCAGATCCGGGAAACCATGGTTCGCCCAGTAATCCGTCCCATCAGTTGAGTGGCAAAAGGATTCCACCTGAGTCGGCCTAGGATTTGAATATTCCCCGAACGAGATCGCAGGTCTCTGCGATTGATGCCCACCCAAGCAAGCAGAACACAAAATACGCTGGCACTTCCTAGAACAACAATTGCGCCAAGGTCTAGTCCGTTTCGGAGTGGGTCCCCAGCATTGATGTAGTACCAAGGGGATAAGCGAGCGTATTCCTCCAAGCCCGAGATTAGCGGCAATAGCCCTGCAGCTAAGAATGAAATAAGCAAAACACTTGAACTGATTCCAATTGCGATCTGTGATTTACCCGTCCAAGCGCTAACCGCCAAGGCTAGGAAACCATAGAACACAGTTCCGATAATCAGTTGAGTGACAAATCCGCCAATGCTCAATCCAGTAATGCTTACATCGAGAAATTGTGGGGTAAGAAGTCCCACGCCCAGCAGTGCAATCCCTGCAACAATAAATAGAGTGAACAAGGCCATTGCGCTTTCAATTACGAGTCGACCACGACTGATTGGGTTTGCCAGTAGCAACCCGATGGTTCCATCTCGTTCACGCCCCGCAACTTCACTGGCCCCAATGACGATTGCTATCCCACCAATCAAAAGGGCTCCATAGGTAGAGAAAATTGCGTTGTATGCCAATGATGCAACATCAGCTTTGGGCCCAATGCCAATCATCGAGAGCAGATTGTCGGGTAATTGATCGAGGATAGACATGTCAATACTGCGGTAGATTGCCATGCCAAATATAAAAAGAATGGATAGCGCTAGTACACCCAAGGCAACTGCCCGGAGATGGGAAGTAACACTGCGAACATAGATCGCAGTCATGCGAACATCACGCAGATTCTTCGTGGTAATACGTCAGGAAAACCTCTTCTAAGTCAGCCTCATTTGTGCTTATGTCACGAAGTTCACACTTGCTCATCACGGCGGCCAACAGCGTTTGCATTTTACCTTCATGGGAAATAAACACTCGGTTTCGCTCGATTAACAAACTCCGAATACCTGGGACACCTGAAAAGACGCTCACATCCGGTTCTCTTGCAAGCTCAATTTCTATTTTGCGAATACCTTTTGCCCTCAAACTTCCGATCGATTCCAGCGCAATGAGTTTTCCTTGGCGAATTATTCCCACGCGGTCAGACACACGCTGGACTTCACTGAGTGTGTGACTTGAGAGAAAAACTGTTCCACCTGAATCGGCAGTCTCGCGCATTAGCCCTTGGAGCTCACGTTGCATTAGTGGATCTAAGCCGCCACTAGGTTCATCGAGAATCAAAAATTCAGGCTTGTTCATGAATGCTTGAATAATTCCAATCTTCTGCTGATTGCCAGAGGAAAGGTCACCGATCTTCTTCGTCATTTGCACATCAAAGCGTTCAACTAAAACCTTGACGTAATCCGTGTCAACACCACCTCGAAGGTTGGCAAAGAAATGAATTAAGTCTGCTCCAGTCATATTTGGATAAAGTGTAAATTCGCTGGGTAAGTACCCAATCTTGTGTCGCAGAGCGACACTGTCTTTGTGAGTATCTAAACCCAAAATCGAGGCGCCGCCGCTACTCGCCCGAATTTCATCCATGAGCACGCGAATGGCTGTCGTCTTGCCAGCCCCATTAGGTCCAAGGAATCCGAATATGACACCTTTTTCAACAGTCAGCGTCATGTCAACGAGAGCGGCGAGATGGCCGTAGTTTTTGCCTAGACCGCGGGTGATGAGAGCTGGCTCCATTTTTTAACCATAGCAATTACGTCACAGGGATGGCTATAAATAAAACTGGGTATGCATGTAGGTGTTAGGGAAATTGACTGGAATCAGTTCATCAACATGCCCATACATGTATTAAATGACCAGCCTTGTGGTCGTCGCTTTCACCCCATATGTACTACGAACTGTATTAAAAGGTGGAAGCCGACCACTTCACGACAACTCTCTCACCATCGAGCAAGCGCTTGCTCCAGTCGACTCATTGTTTTCGGAGTAATAGGTGACGAGTTATCAGTAGGTGATCGCACGATGAAATAGAGGCAAAACTATGCTCGGTAACGACCGTTTCCACGTTGTTTAATGAGTTTTTCTGTATCAAAGCCACACATTCAATCGCGTCCTCGTATGACTTTCCACCAGCCCTCGGTGACATCAAAAACGGTGACCACGGCAATAACCCACGCGACCAATGTGGGCACGAGCTCAACAAACTCTGCGAAGTCACGGGGGGTGATGGCAGCCGTGAACTCGGCGTTGAGTAATTGATCAGATGCGATGATGTATATGGCCGAAAATGCGAAGCTAAGACTCAGCAATGAGTTGACCGCCGCAAGTGGAACGGTCCACTTCCCCGTTCGGTACTTAATCAGTTCTAATGTGATGCTGGCGAGAAGGACCACTATCAATAGAGGGATCCACACCGTGCTCAATTCTGGATTCAGAATTGGAATCGATGGGCTGCCGGGGTCTAAGGACTCCTGATAGGTCGGCTGCCACAACAGAAATAAGACTAAAAGCGACAGTCCCGTAATCGAAGCTAATGTATCGCCCAGTCCAATACGATTGACGGTGACTTCGGGGAGGTCATCAAGCTCCCACCCAGAGGTGATCGTGCGGCTATCGTCGGTTCGTCGATCGATCATGGCGAACACCAGTGTGACCCAGAAGGCAACCTGGATACCAGCCATGAACCCCGAACCAACTGCGGCGAGGACAACATCCCACACGTCTTGCCCGGACAAGGCGGTTGCGAATCCGACAACCACGGTCACGATTGGTACGACAATTGAGAGCAGAAGTCTCAGCAATCTGATGTACTCGGGATAAAACGTGGGGCCAATTAAGGATAAAGACCGGCCGGAGTATCGGGCCGACAGCCGGATTGGATCACCGAGTTCTCGAAGCACGACTTTCTCAGCTGCCTCTGGATCCTCACCTTGAACCATTCGTTCAAGCACGCACCCATCAATCTTCTTTCTGAGTTCCTTGCCCACCTCTGCACGCTGGTCTACAGGAATTCCCTTAAGGACAGCATTGAGATAACGGTCAGTCCAGAGCGTTGTGGTTGTCATTGATATACCCTTTTTCTCTCTAAAACTGCGCCGCAAGTGCGTGCGACATCGGTAACCCCTCTTAAACAAAAAGTGTGACACTTTCGGCAAAGGATTGGGCTGCATTCAATGCTCATTTGACCAGTCTGATCATCTAAACCTTCATGTGCTCGAAGAGGGAATTTGTGCTCGATTGGTACGGTCTCAAAATGGCCATACACATATATATGTGTCGTATGTATATGTATGTTGTGTGCGACACCTGTACGGGATTCCTTTATGCATGAGACCCTGCGGCAAAATCATTCTCAGGTTGGATGCCTGTCAGAGCTCCGAAGGGACATCTAAGGAGCATCCTCAAACTTGTGCTGAGACGACGAAAAACCTATCTCCATTTGTCAAGACCAGCACCCTTGCGCCAAGCCGAGAAAGACCCGGCGGCTCCGCCATGCGGCTTCACGAGCCAAGGCCATGGGTGAATGTGACTTGGCTTAATCAGGTTGGCTCGACGGCGCCAACCTGGAACAGGCGCGTAGGTCGTGGCGATACCACCACCGCTGAGGACATCGACCGGATCACCTCTCCAGAGCTGCATTTCGCGACGAGTCGCGAGGTCAGCCAGGCTCTCAGCCAAGAAGACCAGCCGCTTACCTGAGAGTTTGAGTTTTCCAAGGAGTGCTTCATCGAAAATGAATACCACTGGCACATCGGCATGAGCCAAAATTGCAGGATCGCCATCACCGAGAGACTCTGCGGTGATCCACACACGCTTGATTGAATCATCAGGTACCAGTTCTTCGGGGCCGGCAGTCTTAGCTGGATCAGGATCGCCGATCACACCAACGGGTGCGGGCACTCGCAGCAACTCTGGGTCATCGGGATACGACTGGATTGGGCAAACTTCGCGCATGGCACAACCGCCGCACAGACCAGGAGCTCGACGCTCGACCTGCGCACGTGCGAACCCGTAAGCCTTACCGGTACCAGCACCAACCGTCCACTGCCAACCCAGTCGATTTGCAGCCCGAGATCCGTCCAGTAGGTGACGAAAAAAGTAGTCTTCTCCATCGCGCCAGCCATGACCATTGCGAACTGACCAATGCGAGGCGAACCACATGCGTGTTTGATTCACCAACCAACCGTCTTGCTCCAGCTCTCCTGTAACGAAGTTGAGGCACGCCATCCCATCAATCCAATCAGGATCGGGAGGCACCCTTCGTTCATTAACTGCGTAGCGGATACTCGAGGCTGTTCCACCGGTTCGTGCGTATAGATGACGTGCGTACTCCTGCCACAGCAACTCATCACGGAATTTCGAGACATCTTTTGCTGGACCATTTTTGACACTGCGCCAAGCTCGCGGTAACGAGATAAGTCCATGGCGAATATAAGGAGAGAGCATCGAAGCACCACGCCGTGCGATCGGGTACACCTCGTTGCGGTCGGCGGCATAGCCGGTCACATCAAAAGCATTGAGCGCGACATCAGCTGCCTTTTGCCCCCCGCGAATTGCACGGCTTGGCTGCACATCACCGGTGACCAGGTCGGACAAATGCTCACGTACCCAGCTAACTTCGTCACCGACATGAGGGACACTCAGTTGCTTGTTCATTCGGACATCCTTATCACGCGGGTCAATTCCACTGCAGTTTAGAGATGCTTAACTCTGGAGCTTGAGTTCATGTGGGAATCATGAAGTATTGACTCCTGCCACGCATACACACGGTAATGACTAGGTCTCACGGGCACAATGCACGAACTAGGCTGGGCCTCGTGCTCCGGCTGACTGCATCTGAGGCTCGACAGCGTGCATCCTGGGCGGCGGCGCGGCTTTTGCACATGGGGCTTGTTTCAGGGGACCGAATCGCGATAGCTCCGCGTCATGAAAAGGATATTGAACAGGCGCAACTTCAGCAGAGCAGGATCACAATATCAGTGTGGGCAGCTCTCTCCATCGGAGTTATCCCTGTCATGGTGAACCCTGATTTGTCAGAGCGGGAGCACGAATACATACTTCGGGATTCTGCACCGGGTGTGGTTTTCAACACTACGGAATCACTCGTTGCGCTCACATCAGATTTCAAAGTGCCGCATTCATTGCCGCTGGATCCGCTCGGGCGACCGATGCATTACACGTCAGGGACCACAGGCAAACCGAAAGGTGTGTGGTCCGGTGTGTTGACTCCAGAGGCTGCGGCCGGGCTTTGGGCGACCGAGATTGACATGTGGGGGTGCTCGTCTAGTGACACGTCTTTGGTCCATGGTCCACTCACCCATTCAGGTCCCTTACGTTTCGCGCTCTACTCCCTCATGGCAGGAGGTGACGTATTGCTTCCGGGTTGGTTTGATGCCGACCTTCACGCCGCTGCTATTGCCGAGCACCGCCCGACAATTGCATTCGTGGTTCCAAGTCACATGCAGCGACTACTTGAACGGCCGAGCGGTTTACCAGACAGTCCCTATCGAATGCTGGTGCACGCAGGCTCGGCCTGTCCACCGGTTATCAAGGAAGCAATTCATGAGTGGGCAGGCGCAGAGAATGTGTGGGAGTTTTATGGCTCCACCGAAGGACAGTTCACGGTCATGCCGGGAACGCAATGGGCTTCGCGGCCTGGGTCGGTCGGTAGGGCTCGACCGGAGCGCGAGTTACGAATTATCGATGGAACTATTTGGTGCGCACCGCCGGAGTATGGGTACTTTGAGTACTGGGGTGATCCGGAGAAGACTGCTGCATCGTGGCGGGAAATTGATGGGAAACGGTGGTTCACCGTCGGAGATCTCGGACGACTCGATGTCGATGGATATCTCTACATCGAAGGTCGACGTGAAGACCTCATCATTTCCGGCGGGATGAATGTTTATCCGGCAGAACTTGAAGGTGAGATCCTGGCTTGTGACGGGGTACACGATGTGGCCGTGTTCGGCGTCACTGATGAACGTTGGGGCCAAAAAGTGTGCGCTGCGATTGTCGGCGACGTTGATCTCGATCTCAGTGCACTCACCATGCGGCTTCGTCAGAGTCTGGCGGGATACAAGCAGCCCAAAGAGTTCTTCGTAGTGGAACAACTGCCGCGTACTGCTTCTGGGAAAATTCAAAGGCTCAAGGTCCCGCGGCAACTCGGCCTCGAGTGAAGTCCAGAAAGCCCGCAGGTTGCGCCAGTTGGACTACAGACTCCCTGATGCGGAGATACCACAAAGTGGGGAGCCCCACCCTCAGCTTCCCTGCGCTATTTACGGTGTACGGAGCCAGGCCCTCGAGGCGCCCATTGCGCCAAGCCCGGCGAGTACCAATGTGAACAAGACAAGCGCAAGAGCCTGGGGATCCACCCAAATGGCTAATGCACTGTCGCCCACAAGGATGAAAGCGATGGCGTAATAGACAACTTTTGAACGACGGGATGCGCCAACTGACATGGCCAGGTGTGCACCTCCCAGCACGAGTCCGACTATTACGACTGCCAAAGCGGATGCAGCATCATCCATCAACGCTCGGACGATCATGATGAGCCAAAAGACAATGCCCACGCCTCCCAGGACTTCAATCAGGCGAATGGGCCACGGGACTCCGGACCTTGGATTGTTCGACATTGCGTTTATAACCCCTCTTTGTCGCAACAAAATATTTTGATGAGCGAAGTGTCATCATGTTAGTCGGTGGTGAGCTGTTAGTCCTGAGAATCGAGTTGCTCAAGTGTAGATATGCAACAAAACATTGATCTATAGAATGCGCCTAAGTCGGTAAGGCCAACGAAAGGATCCATCGCATGGCGACAAGGCGCTTGCCAAGACCGTCTGAGGTGCTCCCGTTGATCGGGTCAGGGGATCACGGCAAGTCGCGACTACAGCGGAAACTGGAACGCTGCGCGAGCATCAGCGATGTGCGTGAGTTAGCGCGAAAGGCAACGCCAAAAGCAGTCTTTGATTACACAGATGGTGGCTCAATGTCGGAGAGCACCCTGGACCGAAGTCGTGACGCTTACCGGCGAGTCGAGTTCACCCCACGAGTATTGCGCAATGTTGCTGAGGTTGATGTCTCAACATCCTTTCTGGGCCAACTGAACGCCTTACCGTTCGCATTCGCCCCCACAGGTTTCACTCGCATGATGCATCATGTTGGCGAGCCAGCAGTGGCAGCCGTGGCACAAAAAGCAGGTATTGCTTATGGACTTTCAACTTTGGGAACTACGAGTATCGAGGCACTTGCGACTGCGTCACCAGATGTGCGCCGATGGTTTCAGTTGTACGTCTCACGCGATAGAACTCAAGCTGAGGATCTGATGCGTAGGGCTCGCGACAATGGTTACGATTCTTTGATTCTCACGGTGGACACCGCAGTGGGTGGTATTCGTTGGCGCGAGGTGCGTAATGGGCTAACAATTCCTCCACACCTGACACTGAACACACTCTTGGACATGTCTCGCCACCCACGTTGGTGGGCCAATGTTTTAACAACTGAACCACTGAGTTTCGCCTCGTTGGACTCGACTGGGGGAACTGTTGGCGATCTCTTGACTCGAGTTTTTGATCCGGGCGTAACAGTTGAAGACATTGCTTGGATCCGGGAAAATTGGAATGGGCCCATCATGGTTAAAGGTGTGCAGTCCTTGGCCGATTCTCAAATCCTCGCCGATCTTGGAGTTGAAGCAATTGTGCTCAGTAATCACGGTGGGCGACAGATCGATAGCGGCAATGTGCCATTGGAGCTCCTCCCCGGTGTTGTGGATGCCGTGGGTAATCAGACTGAGGTCTATGTTGACGGAGGCATAATGCGTGGCAGCGATATCGTCGCTGCACTCTCATTTGGTGCGACGGGAACGTTGGTAGGGCGCGCTTATCTCTATGGGCTCATGGCGGGAGGCCAGGATGGCGTGCAACGAGTTCTCGATATTTTGACCAAGGAAATAAAAGTTACCATGCAGTTATTGGGTGCAAACAGCATTGATCAGTTGGATCGGTCCATGGTTCGTTTGCGCCCATATTGATTAATGGGCATGAATTGACTTTCAACTAATTAGCGTTGGAAAGCGGCTGCAACACCTGAGTCAACAGGAACAATGAGACCTGTTGTTCGCGAGAACTCATCAGATGAAAGCGCCGCGACCACGGCGGCAATGTCTGCAGGCACAACCTCGCGCTTAAGAATTGTGCGCTGTGCATAAAAGGCTCCAAGGTCCTTTTCCTCGATTCCATAGACCGCCGCTCGATTGGCGCCCCATCCGCCTGCAAATATGCCTGATCCTTGAACGACGCCGTCAGGCGCAATTCCATTGACTCGAATGCCGAATTCCCCGAGTTCAACGGCGAGTAAACGCACTTGATGTGCTTGGTTTGCTTTTGCTGCGCTGTAGGCAATGTTTGCTGGACCAGCAAATACGGAATTTTTGCTGGCGATGTAAATGATGTCACCACCCATATCTTGTGAAATCATCGTGCGTGCACATTCCCGTGAAACGAGGAATGAACCTCGAGCCATAACATCATGCTGTACATCCCAGTCTTCAACCGTTGTCGCAATGAGTGGCTTGCTGATCGATAGACCTGCATTGTTCACGATCAGATCGACACCTCCGAATGCTAAACAAGCGGCAGCAACCATATTGCCTACTTGGATTTCATCTGTCACATCCGCAGCAACCGCTATTGCGTGGTCAGGGCCGCCTAATTGATCAGCGAGCGCGTGGGCCGCGTCTATATTTTGATCTGCGATCACCACTACTGATCCATCGCGTACGAGGTTCTGTGCAATCGCTTTTCCGATTCCACTAGCGCCGCCGGTGACGAGCGCTATCCGACCCGAGTGACGCTTTGGTGCGGGCATGCGCTGCAACTTTGCTTCTTCCAAAGCCCAGTACTCAATGCGAAACTTTTCCTGTTCGGTGATTGGCTTATAAGTTGAGAGCGCTTCAGCTCCCCGCATGACATTAATGGCGTTCAGGTAAAACTCGCCTGCGACGCGAGCCGTTTGCTTGTTTGCTCCGAATGAAAACATTCCTATTCCAGGGATGAGCACGATTGCGGGGTCAGCGCCGCGCATTGCTGGGCTGTTTGGTGTCGCCCAACGTTCGTAGTAGGCAGCATATTCAGCACGATATTCCTCGTGGAGCTCATGCAACCTGGCTTCCAATTCGGCGATGGGTGTTAAAGGAACAAGATCGAGCACCAGAGGTCGCACCTTTGTGCGCAAGAAGTGATCGGGGCAAGACGTACCGCGTCTGGCCAATTCGAGGTGGTTTTCCCGCGAAAGAAAGTCGAGTACCTCATCACTGTCCGTGAAATGACCAACCATGCGTCGATCGCGAGAAGCCATTCCCCGGATGATTGGCGCCAATTGCGCAGCCAGTTTTTTCCGTTCGATTTCAGGTAACGGTTCATAACCATGCACGACGGGCCCAAAAGGTTCAGGGCGTCCGTTCTTCGTTATAAAATCTTGCGCCGTGCGAATAATGTGCTCTGAATTGCTCTCGCATTCCTGTGATGTAGCGCCCCACGCGGTGATCCCGTGACCACCGAGTACGCAACCAATGGCCTGAGGGTTAATTCGTTGGATTTCAGCAATTTCTAAGCCCAGTGCAAATCCGGGTCGGCGCCAGGGGACCCAGACCACTGTGTCACCGAAACACGCTCGTGTGAGCTCTGGGCCGTCAGCCGAAGTGGCGAGAGCGATACCCGAGTCAGGGTGGAGGTGATCCACATGAGGAAGTTGAACAAGTCCGTGCATCGCGGTGTCGATGGAAGGTGCCGCACCGCCAGGCCCATGAACGCAGAAGTTTAACGCTGTGACCAGCTCATCGTCGTTGTCACTGTCATCATTGCTGTCACGGCGATAAACGTCGGCTAAATCTCGCAGCCGTTCAAGTTCCAAAACGGCGAGCCCGCTTTCGGTGAGTGTTCCTAAGTCACCGCCGGAACCTTTGACCCACATAACGTCAATCGGCTTGCCAGTCACGATGTCCACCAGTTCCCCTTTGGCAGAGGTATTGCCTCCGGCGTAGTTGGTGTTACGTGGATCTGAGCCGAGCCGATGTGAGCGGTTGAGAAGTTCGGGGACGGGCGACGTCGACACTATTGCTCCCGGAGGTAGAGACATGTAATATCGTGTTAGATTATCAAGATTTAACAATGTTGGCAATCAGGAGATGTATGGCAATCGAGGGATCTCTAGCCGCTGAGGAGCGTCAGGAGTTGTTACTTTCCACCTTGCGTACCGAGAGCAAGGTGGAGATCGAGGAGGAAGCTGAGCGATTCGGCGTTCACCCGATGACAATTCGGCGGGCGCTTAAATCATTAGAAAGATCTGGACGTGCTCGGCTAGTTCGCGGCGGCGCGGTGTATGTCGGCACAGAGGAGTTCGCTGTTCGGCAATCACGGGCTTTGACGGCTAAGCGAGCCATCGCAGAAAAACTGCATCCGATCATCAAGGAACACGACTCGATTGGGCTTGACGCGTCCAGCACAGTGCATTGCCTCGCCGAAAAAATGCCAAACACCTCACCAGTGCTCGTTGTGACCTATGGATTACAGGCGTTCCAAACGTTACAAAACATGCCTAATGTTCGTGCAACCTTGTCGGGTGGCGAACTCGATTCGCGCACCGGAAGCCTAGTCGGGATGGTTGCCCAAGAAGCGATACAGAAGTTTTCACTCTCCTGCTGTGTAATTTCCACGACGGCCTTGGACCACGACTGGGGAACGATGGAACCAACAGTCGAGGAAGTCGGTATGAAACAGGCTCTTGCACAGATATCTGATCGTGTGATTTTGGCCGTTGATTCGATGAAACTTTCGCAACGGGCAGCCGTTCGGTCAATCGCGTTATCTCGAGTCGATCTTTTGGTCACCGAACTTAATGTGGATGACATGCAGCTTGACCCGTACCGAGACTTGGTCACTTTGTTATGAAATATAAGCATCACAATAAAGAAAGACACATATTTACAACCAAACCTTGTGCGGATAAGTTTTTGACAATTGAAATGAGGAAAAATGCCTAACCTCCATAATTCAACCGCAATAGTTACGGGTGGGGCTCGCGGTCTTGGTCTATCCATGGCACGCGCTCTTGCCGAATGTGGCGCATCGGTCGGACTGATTGACATTTTGCCTGAGGTAACCGATTCAGCAGTATCGCTTCAACAGGAAACGGGTGCGAGGGTGGTAGCGGCTTGTGCTGATGTCCGGGATGCCCTCGCTGTGGACAATGCGGTTGGCACTTTGCAGCAGCAGTTGGGCACCGCAGACGTTCTCATTACTTCCGCTGGAATCACCATCTGGGGTGAAAGCACTGCTGTGACACCGGAGGATTGGCAGCGAGTTTTCGACATCAACCTAAACGGCACATTCTTCGCAGCCCAATCCTTTGCACGAAGGTTGATTCCGGAGAACCGACCAGGGTCAATCATTTTTGTTTCTTCAATGTCCGGCCGTATCGTCAACGTCCCTCAGTATCAGGCTTCGTATAACTCGTCCAAAGCTGCCGTCAGCATGTTGGCAAAGTCGCTTGCCGTGGAATGGGCTCAAGCAGGTATCCGCGTGAATGCACTAGAACCCGGTTATACGCTCTCAGATATGACGCGCCAGTTCATGGATGCGAATCCGGAACTTGCCGCACAATGGACGTCAATGATTCCCTTGGGACGCATGGGAGAACCAGCCGATCTAGTCGGCGCCATCGTTTATCTTGCATCGTCGGAATCGGCGTACCTCACAGGTCAATCGATAGTGATTGACGGCGGCTACACCGCAATCTGATGAAAACCAGTTTTGCGGCCGTTGATCTTGGTGCAACGAGCGGGCGAGTGGTTCTGGGAACGTTCAGCGACGTTGGTGCTGCGCCAATGGCATTCGAGTTGGATGAAGTCCACCGATTCCCTAACAATCCCATGATGATTGAGGGCGAGTTGTGCTGGGACGTCGAAAGCCTTTTCGAACAAACTCTTATTGGACTTTCGCACGCATTTGTATGCGCGCAGGACAACAACTCGACTCTCTCTGGCATCGCGGTTGATTCCTGGGGAGTCGACTATGGACTCGTTGATGAATCCCTAGCTCTTGTGGGACCAGTTCGCCACTATCGGGCAGCCGAAGAAGCTTATGTGTATCGGGCCAATATGTTGGTCAGCCCTCGTGATGCCTATGTGCGCACGGGCATCACAGAGCTTCCCATCAACACATGCTTTCAATTGATCCGTGATTGCCAACAGGGACTCTTGACTCAAGGAGTAACGGCATTGCTGATACCCGATCTGTGGACAGCGTGGCTCACGGGTGTTAAAGGCAGTGAGCGGACTATCGCATCAACCACGGGGTTATTGGATTGGGAAAGTCATGATTGGGCTTATGACCTCGCACATAAGTGGGGAATCCCTGGGAGTGTTTTGAGCGAGGTTGTCGAAACTGGGTCGATGGCGGGCCCCACCCTTGCATCCATCACAGATCGCATAGGAGCTGTGAATCCCATCCCCGTCTATCGTGCACCGGCACATGACACAGCGAGTGCCTTTGCGGCAGTGACCTCGCCTGACACGGATGCAGCCGTTGTGTCGTGTGGGACGTGGGCTCTTGTTGGTTGTCTCAATCCCGAGCCCGTATTCACGTGCAATGCGGAGCAAGCAGGTCTGACCAACGAAGTTGCTGCGGACGGTTCAGCACTTTTGGTGCGTAACTTAAGCGGAACTTGGTTGCTTGAAGAATGCCTGCGAACTTGGTCGGCTCATGATTGCTCTGTCAAGCCGGAAGATATTGAGGCGCTTCGATTTGATTTACTCGCTGCCGCCGAGGGTGAATCAGCGCAGGTGATAGGCACCATTGATTGTGGTGCACCCCAACTCATAGGAACACGCGACATGCCCGCGGAAATTCTCGCGTTGTATCAACAAACGCACGGTGATGTAGTCGGTTCTCCAGAACTTGGTCGTCACCAAATTGTTCGACTCATTCTCGAGAGTTTGGCCGAGTCATTTGCCCAGACGATTTCCAGTATTGGTGAGATTGCACATCGCAGTTTTCATCAAGTCATCATGATTGGCGGTGGTTCCCGCATCAGTCAACTCGTGAGACTAACAGAGCATGCAACAGGCCTATCCGTCCAGTTAAGACACCAAGAAGCCACGAGCATCGGGAACATATGTGTTCAAGCAGTCAGTGCAGGCATATTTGACTCGATTGACCAAGCGCGAGCCGCAACCAATACGGATGGAAACTGATATGACCCAATTGAAAGACCTTGTAGCTTTGTGCAACGCACTAGGTGATCCGGATCGCGATCTGGTACTCAGCGCAGAAGGCAATGTCTCCATGAAACTCGATGATCACACTATGTTGATCAAAGCAAGTGGCTGCTCCTTGGCAACCTTGGATGAAAGCAATCTTCTCAGCGTTGATACCAATCGAATTCTAAGTCTTCTCGATGGCACACCAACAGACCATGAAATTCAAGAAACATACAAATCTGCTCTGATGGAGCCATCGGAAAAAATGCCGTCTGTTGAAGCAATTCTTCACGCAGTGATCTATGACTTGGCTCCGGTGCAAGTAATTGCTCACACTCACCCTACGCCCGTGAACATGCTGACATGTTCAATGAATGCCGGCCTTCTTGTCGAGGGTGCGCTTTATCCAGATGCGATTGTGATGCTGGGGCATCGCCAGGTGCTTGTCCCGTACACGGATCCGGGGGTTCCCTTGGCAAAGGCAGTTCGGAGTTCAGTCGTCACATTCATGGACCAAGAAGGAGTAGCTCCAAAGGTAATCTACCTTGCAAATCATGGTCTATTTGTTACAGCTGACTCTCCTCGCGAGGCTCTGCAAGTGACCGAGATGGCAGTTAAGAACGCGCGGATATTGCACGGAACCCTCTCGGCAGGAGGGCCAAACTTTCTCCCCACTGAGCAAGTTGAACGCATTGATAAACGGCCCGATGAAACGTATCGTCGTCAGGCACTTGGATTCGAGTAAATGGAAACTGAGCACTGAATTATGTGCCCTTAACAAAGGAGTACCAATGAGCGCAAAAACCAAAGTAGCGATTGTGACGGGAGCTAGTTCGGGCATTGGCCGAGCCTGCGCCCATGCTTTGGATCGTGCGGGTTTCAGGCTTGTGCTCGTTAGTCGCGATCGATCTCGACTTAACAGTGTGGTGTCTGAGTTCATCCACACACCTGAAATCGTCGCAGGTGACATTGCTAATTCCGAGACAGCCCAGGCTGCCGTCGCTCGCGCACTCGAAGCGTATGGACGCCTTGATGTGCTGCTAGCAAATGCTGGTCTGTATCTCCCTGAAAAAGGTTGGGAAGTGGATGCAACTCGAGTCGATGCAATCGGACGAACAAACGTATTAGGTGTTATGCACTCGGTTCACGCAGCATTGCCTCACCTGATTGAGCAAGGAGCGGGCGACATTATTGTGACGAGTTCGGTCTCTGGTCACCAGGTCATTGCCTGGGAGCCCATCTACTCGGCCACGAAACATGCGGTTCAGGCATTCGTTCATGGAACCCGGCAGCAACTGGTGGGTTCCGGTGTGCGCTTAGGTGCTGTTGCGCCAGGTATCGTGCTGAATGAACTGTGGGGAGTTGCTAATGGCGATGCAAGTATTGAAACCGAAGTAAGTGCTGGCCGAGGCATGCGTTCGGAGGATGTTGCAGATGCTGTGATGTTTATGCTCAACACACCGCGCCACATTACGATCAGAGACCTCGTGATGTTGCCCACGAATCAAGAGATTTAATTGAAGGTTTCAAGTTTCACGAAACCCTTTACACCCCGCGATCGAATGTCCTACGGACATATCGAGCAACGGGTAAGTGCTCAGTTCAGCAAACAATATTTATTTACTTTGGATACTGGATTAGTTAGGATCTGATGGTGTCAAAAACTAAAAACGAGTCCACAAGAAGTCTCGACCAAAAAATTTCTCGAATATTGGCTGGCAAATATCAACCGTCCGATTTCATCATCGCTGATGCCAAAGATGCCGACTTGTCCGTTGGGCTTATGGCCGCAGGAGCCAACGCGGGTCATCAGATGGGGGATTCTGGTCCTGATGTTTACCCGACACGTCAGGTCCATCTCGTTCAAATGCAAGCCTTGATGGATCAAGGCCAGATTGACATCATGCTTGCCTCGGCAGCCAACGTCGAAAAGTTGGCTCAAAAACCGGGTAATAGTGAGCGAGTCACATTAGCCATACGCGGTAATGATGCAACAGATATTTGGAACCCCAGATCATCCGATTATCAAGCCTCAGCATCAAGGCCGTTTCAGTCAGTGAACCTCGATAAAACACGAGAATTTTGTGATTTGGCACTGTACTCCTTAACTTTCAACAACGATCTCGATGCGGACTTACGCTCTCTGGAGGCCTACAGAGAGTTTCGAATTCACTCGGCAAAGCTTGGAGTTCGCCACTTCTTAGAGGTGTTCAATCCCAATGCCCCGAGTAATTTGAGTCCATCGGACTTTGGTGGCTTTGTGAACGACAGCATCATTAGAGCGCTAGCTGGAGTTACCCAGGCTGAGCGTCCCCTTTTTCTCAAGATCCCCTACAACGGAAGCATTCATCTCCAAGAACTCTCAGGACACGATTCAACACTGGTTGTTGGTTTGCTTGGTGGATCCGCGGGTACCACACGAGACACATTTGAATTACTTCGGCGTGGTGAGCAAGCGGGCGCTCGAGTCGCACTCTTTGGACGCAAGATTCAACGTTCGGAGTCACAACTCGATCTGGTGGCATTGATGCGCCCTGTTATTGAGGGCTCGATTACCCCCGTTCAAGCTGTTGAGCAATACCACGAAATTCTTGAACGTCAGGGCCTTCCCTCGCAAAGAACGTTGGAGGACGATCTAGTAATCACAGATCCAATACTTAGAGCTGAATAATGCGAAGGGGCGTATTGTGCGTTGGCACAGCGACAGTTGACTACACCAAGAAAATTGATCACTTACCCGAACTTGAGTCACTTGTTGCTATTGATGAAATCTCAAAGAGCACGGGCGGCCCTGGCCTTAATATTGCGTTCAACCTGAGGCAACTTGATCCGAGTCTTCCCGTAGAGACCATTACTTGCATTGGGCAGGATGCGGATGGTCAGTTCATTATTGAACAAACGGATGCTTTTGAGATTGCTAACTCACGCATGCAACGCTCAGAGATCAAACTCACGGGTTACGCAGATGCCTTAACTCTCAATTCGAATGGTAAGCGAACGTTCCTTTTCCATGCAGGCTCAAATGAAGACCTTAATTTCGACCTCATTGATCTCGACCTTCACTCGCCGCGCATACTTCATGTTGGCGCTCCAGGAATACACAAGTTGGCCGATTCTCATTCACCTGGAAAATCAAGCCAGTGGGTAGAAGTTCTGCAACGTGCACGAGACGCTGGGATCGCAACGAATATGGAGATGGTCCACCTTGACGCAGACGTCACGCGCGATTTAGTCCTACCTTGTTTGCCATTTCTCTCGTCGATCATTATTAATGAATCCGAGGCTGGAGCGTTACTCGGCTCGGCAATAAAAATCGACGGCGCAGATGCGCGCGTTGATTGGCAGGCACTTGAGAAATTAGCGCTTGGACTGATTTCACGTGGCATCTCCCGGTTGGCTGTCATCCACACGCCGGCTGGAGCAGTTGCTGCCGACTCCGAAGGGCGTTGCTGGCGACAAGGTTCAGTGAAGGTTCCTGGCGATGCCATCAAGGGGACGACAGGTGCGGGCGATGCGTTTGCTGCAGGAGTTGTTTACGGTCTGCACGAGAATTGGGATGTTGCGGAATGTTTAAAACTGGGTGTGGCAACGGCAGCGCAAAACATCCAATCTCACCTGAGTTCTATCGGGGTCGCCCGATTTGATGAAACCCTTGAAGCAGCGAATAATTATGGGTTCCGTTAAAAACCTAGTGAACAATTCGGCCACTTTGTTCATGCTTGAAATTACGCTGCAGGAGGTCGACTCAGAACTCCCGCACAATCCCTGATGCTGAAACCACCCGCTGAATGGGGAATGATCACAGCGTCGCCACGATCGGTCTCAACTCGATTGCCGTCGTCGAATTCCAAAATTCCTTGACCTGAAAGACACAAGAAAATTCCGAATCCGGCCTCCACGGACTCCCCAAGGCCGGGAAGGTAGTCAGCTCTGAAAAATGGATCAGCAATTGACTGGAAAATTGCGTGGGATTCTTTGGAGTCCACATCGAACTGACTTAAAAGTTGGGCATTTTCTTCTTTGCTGAGTTGAGAGAGCCTCAAAGCATCAAGTGCTGAGTCGAACCCAAGATTGAGATGGCCATCTTTATCTCCGTCGACGGCAAAGCCATCCCATTCGAGAAGAATTGAAAGGTCAGTAGGTTCCTGCAATTCCAGTACAAGGATGCCGGACTCAATGGCATGTGCCACGCCTGCCGGGACAAAAACTGCATCACCTGGTTTGACATTGAAAAAGACGAGGGATTCCAGTAATCCGGCAGAATCATGTGCAGCGACGAGATCGGAGACCTCTGCCTTAGTCATTTGTCGGTTGAATCCGAGCCCCACTTTGGCTTCAGCAGGCGCTTCAAGAATTATCCAGGCTTCTGTTTTCCCGTGATTCAGGTGTAATTTTTCTGCGGCAAATTTTTGGTCAGGGTGGTAGTGAACAGGTAAACGCTGATCTGGGTCCAGCAGTTTGACCAAAATTTCAATCGAAGAATCAAATTTTGCTACATGTTTCTCACCGAGCCATGCAATGGGGTCTGCTTCGACTGCATCCTTGAGAAGCTGCCCATTTGGTAACCGTGAAAGTCCAGTTTCGGCTTCTCCGAAACGCGTAGTCGTAGAGCCGATCCACTCCTCTGGTCGCATGGGACCGCCCGGGCCTTTGCGCAGCTTTCCAATTCGATAACCGCCTTTATAAAAGTGGTCGAATTGGTTTGACGGCAGTTTTGTGGGCTCAATTTTCTGAGAGTTCATGTGCGCAGTTTAAGCATCAAATGCTGTGACCAATGCACTTAGATGACATATTCCCAATCCAGAGGCTGTTCGATGAACGTACCGAACTCGTCGGTGATGCGCACGATGTTGGGTAATGGCATCTCAATTGTGGCAACGCGACCAAAGCCCGTTGGGGACGGAACAACTGATTGCAGTACCCGAAGTGAAATATCGGTTTGCGCATTGAATTCTCGAGCCGTCGCAATACCTAAATGTGCAAGTCGATCTTGCCTGCTTGCTTCCAGCCCCTCATGAAAAAAGGAACAAACATCCTCCACACCGAGTCGACCAAGGTGCCGACCATTCCATGGATTTTGAGTACGGCCGCCGTTGGAAACCCAAAGGAGCGTAGAGGGAAAATCCTTGACGTTCTTGAGAGCGAACCAGACGTACCCTGGAACGCTGACCGCCGTCCACCCCAATCCCCGCTCATCGCCTCTCTGCGTCAACATGACTAAGTCCTCGTGGGGAGTTGTTGTGGGATACCGGGATAAGTCAAAGGCCTCTCCGCCAATCGCAGGTATCTCGCTCAAGTTGTCGAACACGGCGCCGGGCTCCAAGACTTGGTTCTCACCCAACTCAGCGCGCGAAAACAAATCCGGGAACACAGATGCCCAGCGTGTTGCACCTGTGCTTATGCGCGCGGCCTCGAATGGGAATTGAGATAGGTCAAGGATTGGGTGAGTACCGTAAGAGAAAGAGCCTTGCAGTCCGCTGATTCTGAACTCCTGGAAGAGCGCGGTCTGACCCTCCCGTACGCTCACAAATTTATCAATTTGTGCGCCGAGATCCTGAGCGTGTATTCGTAGGTGCGCTGTGCTTTCCGTGAGCTCGACACAATTCCATTGTGCATTGGCAGCTTCACCATGCGCGGGGCCATCGGGTTGAGCGCCGAATGGCATACACCAGAAATCACCACGCAACATCTCAAGCAGAGGATCAATACCTAGGTGATCTGTGGGAGTCCAAGGCGCGAGACTGTAGGGCGTGACATCACCTTGCGGTAAGTGAAAAATTACTGGGGCAATGTGATTTCCGCGAAGAGTCATCCAAACGGTGACGGTATCGGTGGCAATGGAGAAGGACGGTTCACCGTTGATGACCCTTGTAGGAATGGTGTTCAAAGTTTCTTCCCGCCGCTTGATGGTAAATAATGCGCTCTATGCGGCTGATAGTAATTGCAGGTCCAGCAGGGAGTGGGAAGACCACTCTCGCAAATGAACTTGCACGGCTCCATCAAATGAAGCACATTGATTTTGATGTTGTAACTGCGGAAATTGTTTCGAACCGGCGGGCGGAGAATCCTGGGGTTTCAGAATCGGATCTACTTGTACGCGTCAAGCAGGAGCGCTACTTGGTGATGGCCCAAGCCGTGGCACAGGCGAGGGGGAAAGAAGCGCCTAGCTGCGATTGTCTGTTGGTGTCTGCGCCCTTTACCGGAATTTCACAGTCACAGGAAGCTTGGAACGAATGGCTCGCAGCCTGTGGCGACTTTGAAACCGTTAATTTTATTTGGTTGACAGTGGACTCCCATATTCGTCTGGATCGGATTCGAAATCGTGGGTCTGAGCGAGACGAGAAGGTTCTCAGTGGAGCTTCGAGCCTGGAGTTGGCGCCACAACCGGTCATCTCTCACCAACTCGTGGATTCGTCTCAACCGCTCGCCCGTCAATGTCAGGCCCTATCCGCACTATTTTCGTAACGATTTAATAACGACCAATTATTTTTTTTAATTTGAGCTGTAGCGTTCTGCCACGACAATGTCATCGATTACCTAAGTGCAGGCACGGTGTGACATCGATGTCATACCTGTCGATCGGGAATCCAATAAGGGAGGTGCGGCATGGGTATTTTGGTTATTAATCCAAACCCAGTGTTTGACCGCACGATTTCCTTGACCGAATTAGTCCCCGGTGCCGTCATGCGAACGCTCGACGTGGAACTAACTGCAGGTGGCAAAGGCATCAACGTTGCTCGAGTTTTGAGGGCGCTGGACCAACCTGTCCGCTTGATAATTCCAGTTGGAGTTGACGACCGTGCCCGGTATGAAGCTCTCCTAGCTGCCGAGGGCGCCCAAGCCCAACTCATCGGTGTTAGCGGTCCCGTGCGAATGGCAAATATTTATCTAGAAAATCTCACGAACAGAGTTACCGTCATCAATGACGCTGGGTATCCCATGAGCGCTTCTGACTGGGATCTAGTGCACAGCGAAATTAGCGCCTCAGTGATCTCAGGTGACTTAGTTCTCATCATGGGCAGCTTCCCTCCTGGCCTAGATCCCAAGGTCTTGAGCTCTCTCATCGCTGCCGTTCATGCCAGCGGGGGTCACGTTTTGCTCGACGTTAATCCTGAGTGGCTGGCAATGAGTTTGGCTGAAGGTCCTGACGTAATCACTCCTAATCTTGATGAAGCTGAAGCTGCACTTGCTGATGCAAGTGCAACTGTCATGGATTCACAACTCCATGACATCACGGAGACGGATAAAATTCGCGATCGAGCAATGCATGCGGCCATGGAACTCTGCGCGCGCGGAGCCGTACATGCATTTGTCACGGCAGGTGCAGCCGGTGTTGCCATGGCACACAGAGATGAAGTTTCATGGATGAACTCATTCCCCATAGATCCCATCAGTGCGGTGGGTGCAGGTGACTCTTTTGTTGCAGGACTAGCACACATGTGGAACCAAGCTGGGGACGATGTTGATTGGCGTGCTGCGACAGCTTTTGCGATTGCGACATCCGCAAGTTCCTGTGAGCAGGTTCGTGCGGGCGGCGTTGAGACGGACCGCGTGAATGAAATCTTCAACACCTTGAGCGCGGTGCACTGCTCATGACTCAGCGCACCGTACGACTCTCTGACGTAGCCGCGGCCGCAGGCACCAGCACTAAAACGGTGTCACGTGTGATAAACGGTGATCCAAGAGTTGCGACCGAGACGCGTAAGCGAATTCAGGAGCACGTGGATTCATTGGGCTATCGCGTGGACGTTATGGCGAGGAGTTTGCGCAGGGGAGTTGACGAGACCGTTGGAGTCATCGTTCCAACCATCGGCGACCCATTTTTTGCTGCGATGATTGAAGAAATCGAGCGCATTGCTTTAGAAGTTGAATTAAAGGTTTTTATCGCTAGCAATTCACGGAATACCGGCACAGAGCGTGCGGTTGTTGAAGGAATGCTTGCTCGACGAGTAGCAGGGCTGATTGTTGCTCCATTCATGACCGACTATGGATTCTTAACAAACATTAAAACTCCAGTCACATTTCTTGACAGACACCCACTCGGGCTGGAGGCAGACGTTGTTCTGGTTGACGACTTTGCTGAGGCACAGAAGGCCGTACATCACCTGGCAAGTTATGGGCACACTCGCATCGCGCTTGTTGTCGATAACTTGGAAATTGAAACATCACGATTAAGGCGAGATGGCTACCTAGCGGCGCACCAGGAATTGGATCTGGAAATTGATGAGAGCCTTCAGTTTTTTGATTGCGCGGACGCAGAGGCCGCTGAACAAGAAATCCGTCAAATGCTTCTGCGACAAGACATACCAACTGCCATTTTCTCTACCAGGTCAGAAACTTCATTGGGTGTTGTCCGTGCCCTTCACCTTGGTGGAAGGACTGACATCGCCATGGTCTCTTTCGGAGATTTTGTGGCGGCGGACATATTGAGCCCATCAATTACGGTCCTCGATCATGACCCTCGCGTTCTGGCGCGCCTAGCAATGGAACGACTTGTAGAGCTCATGAGAAACGGCGGATCGCACGAACCGCGTGAAATTGTAGTGCCGTTGCATCTCATTCCGCGCGGCTCCGGCGAAATCTCACCACCGCTCCTGGAGGGGATCGCATGACATCCGCCAGGGAATTAGTTATTGGTATCGACGTCGGTACAACTTCGATGAAAGCACATGCTTTTGAACTCGATGGCACGATTGTTGGGCGAGCAACCCTTCCCACCGTTTGGGATGTTGGAATCAATGGGGAAGCGCAAATAGACGTTGACTCTTTGGCGGAGACAGCTATCCAAGTGCTGGTCCGAGCAATACCCGATTCAGTGCCTGCAGGTGCCGTGATTGGAATTGGGATTACGGGCATGGCCGAGACTGGAGTTTTAGTCAACACTCAGTTGAAGCCGATCGTGCCTGCAATCGCATGGTATGACGAACGCGGTAAATCTGAACTGCAGTCGCTCCCGGTGGATTTTGCGCAGGAGTTCATGGCTCATACGGGTCTGGGCTTTAAGGCTGAATGTTCATTCTCCAAACTTCTGTGGCATGTGAGGAAGGGGCAGAAAATTGAGCGAGACACAAAATGGCTAAACGCATTGGAATACATTGCATTTCGACTAACTGGATCAGTTTTTACTGAGCCTTCGCTGGCCTCACGAACAGGTCTATTGGACCAAGGATCCGGTCTGCCATGGATTCCTGCACTGGAAAACTTGGGAGCCACGCCAAGTCTTTTGCCTGAAATGCGCAATGCAGGAACACCGTTTGGCAGCGTCATGCCATCAGTCTCCGAGAAACTTCGTGGAGCAGTCGTGACTGTCGCGGGCCATGATCATTTGGTAGGGGCAATCGGCGCAGGTGCAATTAATGGAGATGATCTTTATAACTCGTGTGGGACGGCTGATGTGGTCTTACGGTCAGTTTCTCGCACGTTAACAAATCTTGAGCGCTCAAAATTGGTTCATGGCGGATTGAGTGCAGGCATGCATGTTCTCCCCGGTGTTACCGCGATTCTGGGCGCGACAAGATCTGGCTTGGTATTAGGTCGCGTCATGTCAATGTTGGGTGCCAATGATCGCGAGTCGCGTCGAGAAATCGCTGACAATTGGGATTCCAGTGCAACTCATTTTTCTGAAGTAAGCGTGACGGAACCACCGGAATGGGCAAATGAAGTAACTATCGCCTTGCGCGGTGACATTTCCCCAAAGGATTTGTGGTCCGCGGCAATGAGATACACACTGGAGAAAACCGGTGAACTTGTGCACGCAGTGGACGACATTGCAGGCCCGTACGACTTCGCGGTAGCGGCCGGAGGCTGGGCAAGAATCGACGGCGTGTATCGCGGAAAGTCGCTCGTGATGCCGGGATTGAAGCGTTTTGATGGAGAAGAACCGGGTGCAAGAGGGGCGGCCTCACTGGCTGCCCTTGCAGCGCACCAAACGAATGTACCCCTAACTGCAAATCTTGCAGTTAGTTTCGCACAACCCTCACATAAGGAGTTAATTTCATGACAATGGCCGCAGAGCAAGGCCAACCCACCACCCTCGCGTCAATCGCTGACGAGGATGGCACCTTCGCAATCATTGCCTTTGATCAACGCAATACCTTGCGTCGCATGTTTAGTGCCGTCGGGATTGAAGCCACTGATCAAGACATGCGCGATGTCAAAGTGGAGGTAACGCGGGCGCTGACTCCAGATGCCACTGGTATTCTGTTGGATCCGCAATTGGGTGTTGGGGCAGTCATGGATGCGGGTGCACTGAATCCATCATGCGGTCTTCTTATTGCTGCCGAGCCCACTGATCGTGGTGATTTCGAAGGTGAGCCACGTTCCTATCGAATCCCAGAGCAGGATGCCGCCTGGGTGAAGTCGATGGGTGGACATGCGGTCAAGGTTCTAGTCATGATGAATCCCCAACGAGAAGTTCGTACCGGTGAACCAGACATAACGGCCGAGACGGTTGACCTTGTGAATGCCATTGTTGAAGACTGTCGGGCACAAGGCATTCCATCGGTGATTGAGAACCTAATTTTCTCACCTCGAGGCGTGGAAACTTTGAGCGCCGCAGAACGTGAGCGTGCAATTATCACCTCCGCAGAGTTGCTCACGGCCGTCAAACCAGACCTACTGAAATTGGAATATCCCGGTTCGCCGGAAGGATGTAAGCGTTTATCCGATGTCCTCACTGTTCCGTGGGCCGTGCTTAGCGCGGGAGTGGATTTCGATGTTTTCGAAGACGTAATAAAAATTTCTTGCGATGATGGCGGCGCATCAGGGTTTATCGCAGGACGATCAGTGTGGAAAGAAGCTGTCGGGCTTAACCAAACTGAGCGAGCAACATTTCTCTCGGAAACGGCACGGCCAAGACTCTTGAAGTTGCGGGAGGCAATTGCAGGGCGCGCCACCCCATGGCAGAACGGAGGAAGGTAGACATGGCATTGCTTGAAGCGCGCGGCATCGTGCGCACATACGGGTCCGTCATCGCACTCGATGGAGCGGATTTTGATGTTGAGGCGGGACAGGTAACGGCTCTCATCGGTGACAATGGCGCAGGTAAGTCGACTCTTGTCAAGATACTTTCGGGAACTGAAAATTCCGAGGCTGGCGAGGTGATGCTTGATGGAAACCGGGTCAATTTCAACAACCCCGCTGCGGCAAGGTCGCATGGCATTGAAACGGTGTTTCAAGACTTGGCTTTGTGCCCGCACTTGGACCCGGTTAAAAACCTGTACTTGAACCGAGAGATCAAGCGGTCAGGTTTGCTCGGTCTTCTCGGATTCATGGACCGCAAGTCAATGCGAGATCACAGTGTGGAAGTTTTCACGGATTTGGGCTCGACTGTGCGTAAACTCAACGAGCCCGTTGGCACAATGTCCGGTGGGCAAAAGCAGAGTGTCGCGGTTGCACGGTCGGCAGCGTGGGCAAGCAAAATCATCTTCTTTGACGAGCCCACTGCAGCATTAGGTGTAGTTCAGACCGCTAATGTTCTCGATCTGATCCGCCGGGTTCGGGACAAGGGAATTGGCGTCGTACTCATTAGCCATTCCATGCCTGAGGTACTCGAGGTAGCAGATACGGTCCAAGTGCTGCGACGTGGACGTCGAGTGGCAACAATAAATGCAGCTGATTCAAGTATCGAAGAACTCGTTGGTGCGATGACGGGCAAACTAGATGAGGAGGCCGCGTGAGCACTCCAATGAAAACGAGTTCACAAGATATTCAAGACATGATTAAGAGTGAACAAGTCAGCATTATTCAAAGAATCACGCGGGTTCAAGCGCTGCAAATCGTTCTTGTTCTCCTAACTATTTCGATTATCTTCTCAATCATGGCTCCGGATGCTTTCCTCACTGTGTTTAATCTGCGCTCGATCATGATGAATACAGCAATATTTGCGGTTTTGGGTGTGGGAGCAACGTTCGTCATCATTACCGCAGGTATCGATTTGTCCATTGGCTCGGTCCTGATTTTCAGTTCTGTGATTTCAGCCATGGTGATGGGAAATCTCGGGGCCTCTGGGTGGACAACGTCACTCATCGGTTTAGGGGCGGCGATTCTTTCAGGTGCGGCTTGGGGTTGGTTGAATGGTGTCTTGGTCGCCAAAGCTAAGGTGCCGCCGTTTATTGTGACATTGGGAACAATGGGAGCAGCCCTTGGTCTGGCTCAAGTTCTCACCGGTGGAATTGACCTTTATGAGATTCCGACTGAAATGGTCGACACGATCGGCTTTGGAAACCTTTTTGGTGAGTTACCAAATCTCGTTGTGTTGGCGGCTGTAGTTTGCCTACTCGGCGGAGTGCTACTGCACATGACGCGATTTGGCTTGACCACCTATGCAGTTGGTTCCAATCCAGAAGCATGTCGTCGGGTTGGCGTCAAAGTTGATCGTCACCTGATTTGGATCTACATAATTTCGGGAGTAACCGCAGGTCTTGCAGGCTGGATGAGTATCGCCTTTTTCCAGCAGACGTCAATTGGTGGTAACTCCATGACACCTCTCACCGTCATCGCAGGAGTGGTGATCGGTGGCACATCTCTCTTTGGTGGAATTGGAACAATTTTTGGATCAGTTATCGGTTTGCTCATCCCCGTGGTGTTGCAGTCCGGATTCATCATTATCGGCGTCGAGTCTTACTGGCAAGGCGTTGTAATCGGAATCTTCCTGATCGCAGCTGTCTACATAGACGGCAAGCGTCGAGAACGTGCGGTGCGCGGATCAGGACGTAAGCCCAGGCGCCTCCAAGTCGGTGGTGTGCAAGTGGGATCAACTGAAAAGGAAGGTATCAAGTGAACGCAAAAATAAAGAAGTCAGCGATCACGGCACTGAGTGTCGGGCTCGTGGCAGGACTCACCCTCGGCGTTGCTCAACCTGCAAATGCTGCAGGGGAAGACATCGTGTTTATTCAGGGTGTCAAGGGTGATGGTTTCTACATCACAATGGACTGCGGCATTCAAGCTGCGGCGAAGAAGGCTGGTGCCAAGGTCACGACAGTTGGTCCAGCTAAGTTCGACGCAACACTCCAGAAGCCAATCTTGGACTCCATCGTGGCAAAGGGCCCCGATGCAATCCTGATTGCGCCGAACGATGTGAATGCAATGCAGAAGCCTCTCGAAAATGCTGCAAAGAAGGGCATCAAGATTGTGCTTGTCGACACAACGGTGAAGAAGCCGAAGTTTGCTGCATCGGCAATTTCTTCGAATAACTTCGCAGGCGGTCAGGAAGCATTCAAGGCCGTTCAGAAACTGGTTCCAGGCGGAGGCGATGTCCTAGGTATTGGTGTCAAGCCCGGTATCAGCACAACGGACGCTCGCGATGCAGGCTTCAAGTCAGCCGTTGGCAAGAGCGGTGGCAAGTACACATTCATTGGCCAGGAGTACTCGGACAATGAGCCCGCTAAGGCAGCACAAATCACGACAGCAGCAATCGCCGCTAATCCAAACCTGAAGGCAATCTTTGCTTCTAACCTCTTCTCAGCTCAAGGTGCAGCAACAGGCATCAAGCAGGCTGGCAAGGAAGGCCAGATTGTTGTCATTGGATTCGATGCTGGTCCCGATCAGGTAAAGGCACTCAAGGCCGGAACTGTTCAGGCACTCATTGCTCAGCAGCCATCAACAATCGGTACCAAGGGTGTCGAGCAGGCAATCAAGGCAATCAAGGGCCAGAAGACAAAGAAGAAGATCACCACTGGTTTCACGATCCTGACAAAGGCCAACGTGAACACAGCAGCAGGCAAGAAAGCACAGTACCTTTCAAAGTGCGCATAATGCACTGAGATAAGAAATCGAAGGGCCGTGTACCGGAAAACCCGGTGCACGGCCCTTACTTTTTGACACGAAATTGCAGCGCAGTCTCTCCCTTGGGGGAGTTGATCTGCTGGCGGCTACTCTTCTAACAAGTAGCAGTTGCCATCGAGATATTCCGCGACCGAAGTGGTCACAGATGCAGGATCTGCTGCCGCAATTTCTGATTCAGAATTGAGGTATTCAGCAACAGCGGTAACCGCAGCGTCGGGATCCGTGGCGAATGTTGCGCACCATCCTTCAACGGTTGCTGCATCGGCATATTCATTACCTTCGATTGGCCACATAGTGTCAAGAAAAACTGTGACCGCGAAACTGGCGTCGGCCATGGCCCCAGTTACCGCCTCTGCCTCACCAGTATCTTCTGATTCGACAGATTCAACTGAATCAGCAGACTCAGTGTTCGAACTGCTCGAACCGCTCGATTCAGATGCGCTCCCGCACGCTGATAAAAGTGCGATTGTTGCAACGGAAATGGCTGAAACAGCCATCTTGGAAAATCGAATTGCTCGCATGTTTTGCCTCTCTAGGACGGAGCCTTAAGTCTACTACTGGCCGAGGCAATTACCGTCCAGCGGTGAGTGTTACCCATGTTCTCACTCCCAGAGCATTTAGTGGAAATTTTCGAATGCAATATGGGCTGAGTCCGGGGATGCATCGTCGGCTCATCGCGGCGAGCGCTGTTACCCTTCCCATCGTGCCCACATACATTCTCACTATCACCTGTCCAGATGGTCCCGGAATTATTCACGCTGTCAGTGGTGCGCTCTTAGAGTTTGAGGCCAACATTCTCGAGCAGGAACAGTATTCAGATCTTGACACAAATTTATTCTTTTCTCGGACAAGATTTGATAGCAGTTTCGAAGATGTGGACCAGGTTCGACAGATTATTGCTGAGCGCACGTCGACCCTGAACACGAAAGTCGGACTGCGCCTTGAATCTGCGCATAAGCGAGCCCTGATCCTTGTTTCCCAATACGACCACTGCCTTCTGGATTTGCTCTACCGGCGTGATGCAGGTGAGCTTCCACTGGACATTGTTGGGATTGTTTCAAATCATGAAACGTGCAGGGCAATTGCTGATCGCCACGGGATTCCATTTCATTACCTGCCTGTGACCGCCGATACCAAGGCAGGACAAGAGACAGCGTTACTCGCGTTGGTGGAACAGGAGTCTGTGGACCTAGTAGTTCTGGCTCGTTACATGCAGATTTTGAGTGATAGTGCCTGCAGGGCACTCAACGGTCGGGTTATTAACATCCACCACTCATTCCTGCCTGGATTCAAAGGCGCACGCCCCTACCATCAAGCTCACGCCCGCGGTGTCAAACTCATTGGCGCAACGGCTCACTTTGTTACCTCTGACCTCGACGAAGGACCGATCATCGAGCAGGATGTCGAGAGAGTTGACCACAGGTTCACCGCTGACGTTTACGCCGAGATTGGTCGGGATGTAGAGCGGTTAGTGCTCTCGAGAGCAGTGCGGCTCTTTGCACAAGACCGCGTGTTTCTCAACGGTCAGCGAACCGTGGTCTTAGGACCTATGTAGAAGCCTGTTGAAGTTCGACCTTGAAATGGGTCAGTGATTAATGGCAGTACCCACCACATGGATTCCAATCAATTCTGCGGGCTGGCGTGGGTTGGTTGCGGTTGTTTCATTGTCTCTTACTTCCGACACCGCACCACCAAGTGGTTTTCGTGTTATCGAGTGTGGAGCGAGGATGTCCATCAATTTTGTCGGTAGTGAGTCGGCTGTTATCTGCCGCGGTAAACCACAGGTTGGAAAGTCTGTGGACTCGGTAACTGACCCTCTGTGATCCTGCTACTCTTCTGGGCAGTAGCCGGTTGATGCGAGTCAAATTTGGAGCAAGATTCTTGTCCTGAATGTGAGTTTCATAGGCATTGATTCAACGGATGAGGAGGTAGCCATGTTCGCCGACGTCGACAGAGCTGTTGCTGCGCTCCTCGAAACTGAGAAAATCGCCGGACAGGCTCCCAAAGTTTCATTCGAAGCTCCCAAACGTGATTGGGCAGCGCAACAAACAGCTCCGGTACTCAACCTATTTTTGGCAGACATCCGTGAAGACCTGAGCCGCCGCTCGACAACCTTGATCGAAGAGGTCAACGATGACGGATTTGTTGTGTCTCGCCAGCAGCCATATCGGTTCTTTAATGTGACTTATGCGCTGACGGCGTGGGCATCACGCCCTGCTGATGATCATCATTTACTGGGATTGGCCTTGAGCGCGCTCGTCAAGTACGACTACATTCCAGCCGAGTTTTGTCAGGGTGAGTTGTTGGCACTCGTTGAATCTGGACATCAGTTGCACCTACGAGCAGGAGGAAAGATTTTTTCAGATCGTTTTGCAACTGAACTGTGGCCTGCATTGGGCACCGATTATCACCCGATCTTGCCTGTCGTTGTGAGCTTGCCGGTAGCGGCGGGTATCCCTGAGGCTGCTGGTCCACCACAGACTGTGCCTCCCAAAATCACGGTGTCCGATACTGGTTCGGGTCTAACCGATTCTGTCGAAGGGCGTGATCCCAAAGACCCGGAGAAGGGCATCCGCACCAGGCGTCGTTCCCCGCAATCATGACCACTAAAGGTTCGAGGGCGACCAAGCCAACAAAGGAATCAAAAGACTTTGGCCAAATCGTGCAATTACTGGGTGAACGAATCGCCGTTGCGGTCGATGCTTCGCGTCGTGATGGGGACATTCCCGATGACCGCCGCGGGCTTGTCTTCCCTCACGATCTCATAATTCGCGACGCCACGACCCCGCAAGCACAACTGCCTACGTTGTCGCTGGGTCCAGGTGACCTACCCGAATCACTGGACAAGTTGATTAGTGTCATGGGGATCAGTGACACAGAAGTTGGGATTTTACTCTTGTCAGCAGTCACTGCGATTGATCCACGATTTGAGCATTTCTTTATTGTGCTCAACAATGAAGTAGATACTCGAGGCCCAATGGTGTCAACGGCGTTGAGGCTGTTGGGGCAAGACCCAGCAAACCCAATAGCGCGAGCTCTCTTTGATTCCCAGTCGCCATTGCGGTCATTGGGTCTTGTCCAGTTGCATCGGCCTGATCACTCACTGGCTGCGCAGATTCTTGATGCACCAGAGCGCGTTGTGCGACATCTGTTGGGAGATTCATCCATCGATCCTGCGATTGTTGATTTCGTTTCAATAGTTACCAACCCGTTGATACCCGCCAAGCTTCTACCTCAAATAGATCTGAGTTCCCTCAACGATGTGGGACAGGAATTGTCAAGTTCCTTTACTCTAGGTATGCGCTCACGACCCGGAACCGCCGGGCTCGCACAGGCACAACACTGGCTGAAGGCACAGGGTTTTCCTGCAGTAATCACATATGACTGCAGTGTTAATGCCGTTATAAAGGATGAAATTAGTAAACAATTCCTCGCAGTCGTGCGTGAAGCAGCCTTGAGGGGTCTGCCGATTGTGATTGACCTACGTCGTAGCGATACGGAGTTTATTCGCGCGGTCAGCGACTTAGCGTTCAAAGCTATGGTCCCCATTGTTCTGATTTATGCAGCAACCATGCATGGTGACTCGACGCGAATTCGCATTGTTGACCTACCCATGTCAACTGCGACGCAACGCGAAACATGGTGGGACCATCTCGATCTGGGTTCCACTGAGCGAAACACATTACTTCGACTTGAGCCAGAGGAAATTAATTCCAGAATTCAAGGTGCGCAATCACTCTTTGATGCCGCACCGAGTGGCATGACGTCTTTGGCGCGCAGAGTTGATCCAACTTTTCAATTGAATGATGTGATCGTGGAAGAGTCAGTGTCACGGGGCTTGAGCGAACTACTTAATCGAGTGCGCTTACGCTCAACAGTGCTTGATGAGTGGGATATGCGCCCAGGTGGAATTAGAGGCCGCGGAATAACGGCTCTCTTCGCTGGGCCATCTGGCACTGGAAAAACCATGGCGGCTGAAGCACTGGCTGGGGTCTTGGGTGTCCCACTCTTTCATGTAGATCTTTCAAGCGTCGTTGATAAATACATTGGAGAGACTGAAAAGAATCTGGAAAGAATTTTCTCTGTTGCTGAAAATGCTGATGGAGTTTTACTTTTCGATGAAGCAGACGCGTTATTTGGCAAGAGATCGCAGGTTTCTGATGCGCGCGACAGGCATGCGAATATTGAAGTAGCGTTTCTGCTTCAACGTATGGAGTCTTTTGATGGATTGGCCATTCTGACGTCCAATCTTCGATCCAATCTCGACGCCGCATTTACTCGACGCCTAGATTGCATTGTCGATTTTGTGGAACCGACCGCTGTGCTGAGAGAGGAAATTTGGCAGCGGTGTGTTCAGGGGCGTGCCGCAGGAGTGACCCCTGAACAGTGGCAACAACTGGCTTCGCTGGAATTAACGGGAGGTGCAATCCGCTCCTCGGTGGTCTCGGCGGCCTACCAGGCCGCATCGAGCGAGACAGATATCGAGTTTGCTCACCTTCTTGAGGGTGCCAGAAGTGAGTGGTTCAAAATGGGCAGGCTTTCATTCCCGCTCTAAGTGAGAGTGCAAATAGGAATTATATGAACAGGGCTTTTCGGGAGTAGTAGAGTTTTGTTACTGGTCTCCGGAAAGGCTCTGAAAAATGCCCCCCACGCACAGCGCAAAGGCGTCAGCTTCTGCTGAAGAGGCCAAGGCTCAAGCTCCAAAATCAGCATCCCAGCCGGCCACGGCAACCCGTCCGGTATCGGATCCTGCGCTCAGTGTGAAGGGTTCACGGCCTGATACGGGAACTAGCCGCGAGGCTCCCTCAACTTTCGAAACCTTCGGGCGCTCAGGCGGTATGGCTTTGGCCAAACTGGGTCAAGTGGGCCACCAAGTCGTGACCGCAGGGCCCATGGGCGCCTCTGGGACGGCAATTAATGAGGCAGCGAGCAGTATGGGATACGGCGGCCCGTCACTGTCGACGCTCGGTGTTCATGCATCAGTTGCCGCGACCGCACTGGGACGCATGACCATGGAAGCAAGTGGTGCTAAGCCCACCGATGTTGCTGAAGTGGAGCGAGCCAAGTACAAGGCGAGCAAGGCCCAGGTGCAACACGCAGACATGGTTTCCGACTCCCGAAAAAAATTAGCGTCAGGGGAATCAGCCCCCACATTGAAGGAAACCCAAGCGGCCTTGACGTCTGCAGACAGCCCTGAAGCGAAAGAAAAATTGGCCCAGGAACACATGGCGATGTATCGGGCGAAGAAGAATCTCGAAACTGGTACCAAGAGTTCTGGGCGTTTACAGGCGAGAACCCATCAACTGACGCGGGCACTTGCGCTGGGTAAAGCAGTTGAACAAACGGGACATCGCGCGGGGTATGAAAGCACAATTGAGGAATCTGCCAATGTCTTGGGTGCAACAGCGAAGCGAGGGGCTGATGGTGAGGTTTCCCTTAGAGGTTCAGACAAGCTGCCGAAAGAGGAAGTTGGTGGAGCGACTGCCCAGAAACTCGCGTTGTTCCATCGAGGGATTCAAGCAGCCGGTGACACCTTGGGTGGAAGTACAGGTGAAGAGGATCTCCTGAAAGGAAATAACGCCACGGCATTGGCCAAGTCTGGCGCGGGAGCCCTGCGCGAAGTGGGTGTGCACGGCGCAGGCAAGCTCGCCGATGCCCATGGACTGGGCGGAGCAGGCTCCTTTGTCGTGGACGCTGGGGCTAAGGCAGGGGGCGCGCTGTTAGGCGGAGTTGGTTGGGCCCTGGGTGCGGCCACGGGTATTGAAGCTAAGGCAAAAAACCAAGACAATGTTGATGCCGTCAAGAAGTACACAGGTGAAGGCGGCGGCACTTCGCGTGCTCAAGAAATAGAGGAGCGCGGACTGAGAGCCCGACCTCAAGCAAATGGTTTCAATGACGCCCAAGCTGGACTGCCTTCGGTGGACTACTCCAAAGAGGGTGATTCGTGGGGCGAAGCCCTCGACAAGGCCGCCGCGGACGGCCATACCTGGAAAGACAATGGGGTGAAAGGCGCCCTTAGCGGTTTCGGCGCAGGAGTGGCTGGGGCTGCCAGAGGTTTTTGGAATACGACGTCGGGCACGCTTGGCAAGGCCGCAAAGGATGCCGGAACGATGGCTTCTCGGTTGAAACAGACTGCTGTCAACAAGTGGAAGTCGGGGACGAGTTGGTTGAAATCCGCCCTTTTCGGCAAATCCCATGGTGCTGGTGATTCTGAGGACGAGGGCATCGAGATGACGTCTCGCTCGTAACGCCGCCTAACTCCTTCCTCAATAACTTTTCAGATCCACTCCGTGAAAACTGGAAACTCATGGGACTAAAGTGAAAAAAAGAGAGCTATGAGGCGTGTCGCACAGAGTGAAATACCCCACTTGTGGTCGAATTGAGCCGTTGATGGCCCCTCATTAACTGTCGTTGCGCCTGCCTTTACTGGAATGGGTGGAACCTCAATCAATTGAGGGACCCGCAACGAGAGTTGGGACGCTTGACCTTCCCCAAAAAGTCCCTGGCTTCGCTCGCGAAGCCAAAAAATGAAGTGAGGCAGTCCAGTAATGGCCGATAACGAAGCGGATTTACCCAAATCGGGTGAAGACCAGTATCGTCAATGGGTTGACCATGTGCAATCGGCCTACGAATCCGAGGTTTCATCGCCTTCGACGGGTAGTGGACAAGAAGCGTCACTTTCGGGAGCCCAAGAAATGCACGGCGACACTTTGGTTGCCATCCCCTCAGTTTTTCCTCGCCCACAAGTTACAACAGCTCGTGATTTGATCATTGTTGAATCGGGCCAGGCTGCGCGGGTCAAAGTGACTGTCCGCAATGTCGGCCCGGTTGTTGAGACTTACTCGCTGAGCATTGTTGGTCCCGCTCAAAGTTGGGTCAGTGTCGTTCCCCAAGATATTTCGCTTTTCCCGGGCGACGAGGGCAGCGCTACTGTAGTCATTCGCGCTCCGCGGGCCTCAAAAGTTGCTGCGGGCGACTACACCATCGGAATTATTGCCCGTTCCGAGGTTGATCCAAATGAAAGCACAGTCCACGAGTTTGTTGTTCGAGTCAATCCATTTTATGAGTCCTCGATGGCGCTCAGCAGGACGACGATCAACATTCGGGGCAGAACTACTTCCTTTGCTCAAGTAACAAATGGTGGCAATTCGAGCGTCGAATTTTCGTTGAAGGCAATGGACCCTGACGGATACGCTCGATGCAAGATCGAGGATCCGGAATTCACATTGGCTCCAGGGGAGACGACCTGGAAAAAGATGGTCATCACGGCACCGGTCCACCTTTTTGGAAAGCAAAGGACGCTCGGTCTCGTTGGAACTCTCACGCCAATGCGAGATGTAACACTCGATACCCCTTTGGAAGAACTCAAGCCCTCAATTCAACGCGTCACAATTGTCCAAGGGCCTCTCATTCGTTTCAGGCTCGGCGTACTCGGAAGAATCTTGCTACTTCTCCTTGTCATCGGTGCGGTTGCCCTATTTTTTGCCAGTCGCTATCTATTGGGCCCATCAAATTCGTTGAAGAGTGGACCACCTGCCACCCCAGCTAATTTAACAGCAGTGCCTTATGGGGAAGGAAAGGTTCTGCTGCGATGGGAAGGCGCAGGAGGAGCCACGGGCTATTCGGTGTACGCGGTGGGCGATACGGGCGATGCTTTGAATCAAACACCGGCCGCGGCGGTAACAAGTCCAGTGTCGCTGAGCGGTTCCATCAACGTGCAATTTGCATCTTTCCCTGTTAGCTCAGGAGGTGACGCACCTTCACCATCCCCTTCGTCATCGGCCACGACGGCACCGAACGACACCACTGACACTACGGATCCATCGTCGACAGACACACCAAGCCCAAATGGTTCGTATTCGTCAAATGAGGAACTTGCCATTGAATCCCCGACCTGCGGCGACTGCACGCACGTGGCTGATGTGCCCAGTGGAACAACTCGATATCTTGTAACCAAAGTCAACCCCGGGGTGAGCAATTGCTATCGGGTGATTGCAACTGACGGAAGTCTTCAATCTCTATATACGCCTCAAGAATGTGCGGATGTACCCGCCGCCACTGATGCTGCCGGTGCGAGTGCTGCTGCGGGCGCTGAAACACCAATTCCATGCAGCCCGAAAGATCCGCTCGTTGATAAATTGTCGGATTCGGCACTGGCGCTGACATGGCTTGCGCCGTCGGAGATTAAGAAGAAAGCTGCAAAAGCTGCAGGCTGCGATCGTAATGTCGCTATTTCAGGTTATGAAGTTCAACGCCAAATTCTTTCGGGATGGTCGACGGTCACACCAGCCCCTGCGGCAACCGATACTGCGTTGGAAATCACCGGGCTAGATGCAGCAACTCAATATTGTTTCCGCATGCGCTCCGTGAGTGAAGGTCAGTTCTCGGAATACACAACCACTATTTGTAAGAAGACCCAAAAAGCCCCTGAGGTCGCAACGCCGGATCCATCAGCAACAACCGATCCCACCACCGACTCTGCCGCGGACTCTGGCTCGGCAGATGGGTCCACGGACGCGGCGGCAGCGGGAGGATCCGCGGTTGGGAATGGAAACGAAGCCAAAGCAGATACGACGGCTCTCAGTGCGAAGAACGGAGCAGTGTCCTCGGGTAGTGCCAAGAAGCCTAAGGCCGAGGCCAAGAACGATAAGGCAAGTGCGGCAAAACCCAAAGCCCCAGGCACAAAACGTATTGTCGTTCGAACGGGTGACACGTTATGGATGATTGCTGCAAAGCTAGCGCCTAAGGGGCAGACCACAGAACGAATGGTCAACCGAATTGTGAAGCTGAATGAATTGAAGTCTAAAACCATTCGACCCGGTCAAATTCTGAAGGTCCCGAGCAACTCATAAGTCTTGCTCAAATTTTGAGTTAATTCCCCGAGGAAGATATTGGCTTTGGACTCGGTGTCGGTTGAGGTGTTTTGTCAGGGGGAATGCCAGGCTGGTTGCTGGCTTTACCGGCCAGTGAATTGCTCAGGGAAAATTTTGGAAAGAAACTTATGTTGCTAATCGCCACCTGACCAATTGTTGACGGTGATGTATAACTGTCAGCAAACCTGGGTGGATAAACGCTATGCATCAAAATGCGTACCTGTGTCACCCACACTGCGTCGAATTCAATGATCTGCGAGAAGTCTGCGACATCTGAGATCAAAGGCAATTGCTCAAAAATAATTGACCGCTCCAGAGGTTGCGAGTCCGATCCACTGGGTGATGGACTGGGCGACGCGGATGGACTGGGCGACGCGGATGGACTGGGCGACGCCGATCCACTGGCAGATGAACTTGCTGACTCGGAATTTTGAGAGGCATTTGAAGCCTCCAGTTGCGGGTTAAATGTAATTTTCAGGCCTCGTGGGGTTGCCAATGCTCGCACGTCGAGAATATCGTTCTGAATTCCAGGGTTGATGATCAATCTATCCAGTTGCACCGGTCTATAAAAATAGAAGTCAACATAAGATTCCTTGCCATAGTCATCGATGGGTGCTGAGGCCCAAAACTCTTTGAGGTTCTCGTTAGACAAGGCAGTTGGCGGTGTGCCAAATCCAGCGCTGCTCGCGGTGATGCTTTGAACTGGTACAGGAGTGCCAATTTGCGGAATGAAGAAGTAGAGAACATTATGAAAAGCGACATCCGCGGAAGTGCGAATGGGTTGCGCGTCACGCGAGAAAAATACAAAGATGCCCAGAATTAGGGCGAGGAGCAGGGGAATCAGACAACCCCAATTCACGCGCCGAGGAGCATGAGCGTTCTGCACAATTGAAGGTTGTGTAATTTCATGACCATCCGGAGTTTCCGTTTCAAGCAGGTCGTACCCGCACCGCGCACAAAAAGTAGTCCCGGGCAGATTTCTAAAGCCGCACTTGGGGCATGGAGACCCATTGGCAGGCCCCAAGGGATCTGTGCGGCCCACTGACATTGTTCGTCCACGCTTTTCGCGGGGGAGTGCTGGCTCTTCGGCATCAACGCTCTGGGGAACTGGTTCAGCCACGAGGACTTCTCCGAGCACTAAGGGCGCCTCAGTCTCAAGTGTGCTTGCTGCATCTTGTTCTGTGGAATTACTTGCGCTGTGATCTGCATTCTGGTCGATTTCAAGCGGTGGTGCGGGAGCCTTGGGAAAACGCCACCATGGTGTTGGCTTCCTCGGGCCCTTATCAGTAACGACAGGGGGAAGCGCGCTCTCAGATTGAGTCGCTGGCTCGCCATTTTGGGTATTTGGAGTTTGCTCCGTCGGCAGCGAGCCCTCGTCGGTGTCCGCATCATTCGCTTTTTGATCACCCTCCGGGTCGACGGGTGATGATGTTTGCGCGAGCGCGGAATCATCTGTACTCGGTTTCCACGGGGGTACGCCGAAGAACTCAAGGTAAGCCCCACAGTTGCAATACGGTGTCCACGTTGTTCGAGTGCCACAACGCGTGCACGTGATGTTGGGTTCGTCAGCTGTCATTCTTGAGACCGAATTTCCATGGCCACATGGGCGGGCAAAATGGTATTGAGAAAATCCTTCACGGTCGAGATGCTGACAGCATCGAGTTGCGCAGCTGGCACGTCAACGGTAACCGATGGTGATGCTGCTGGCTCCCAGGAATTTGGGTCCGTGGGCTCTGCGCTAACAACTACTTTCCCACTGTCAGTCACAGTGGCGGAGTCACCAAAAAGTTCGCTCAGGCGATCCTCAAAACTCTTCTTTGTGCCTCGCCAAGTGGAACGCTGAATACAACTAGCGAGAGCTGTGCGTTTCATATTTTCGGTCCATTGCTCATCTTGGGTAACAAGCAGCCACGAACTCATGTATTCCACAAAGTCAATAGGTGCAAGGTATGGATCAAGATAAGCGTCGTAGCAGTCTAGAACTGAAATGATCGGAGCGAGAACTTGATCTAAGGCGGTCAGTAGGAGTTGCACTACTGGGTCCTCTGCGAGCATCGAGGGTGTGTAGTCCACCAAAGGAAATGGAGTTCTCAGGCCTTCAATGAATTTCCTCTGGGAGCCGACACCGCTGGGTTCCCCCTGTGCGGGCAATTCCTGTGACACTACCGACATTTTTAGACAACCTCAAATTGACTTGGCAGGCTGTACAGAAGGTCATAAGACTGCAAGGAGATTTTCTCAGTCGGTTCAGCCTTGATACCTGTCACGGCATCCGTTGGAATTAGTCGAGCTAAGTCAATATATGAAACGCCTCGAACCTGTTGAAGGACACCGTAAATGTCGCCGACGGAAATATCCCGACCGAAGGGCCACCCCTTGCCGTCGTAACCTCCAAAAAGTGGATGCATGAAAGTAGCGATTGCCAAGTCCGCTTCAGCGAAAACATCCTCACTCTTATAGCCGTTGGATAAGGCAAGGCGTGCAGCTACTTCAACGCCCATGTAGCGTGGAGGTTCCACGCGAACCGTTGTCCCAACAAGACGCCTTTCATCGAGGAATTCCTGTACTTGAGTGAGGGTTTCTACTCGAGGACGCAAAAGTTGAAATGGCACACGTCCAGGGGCTACGTCAGGGACAACCAGAACTAGCACGGTTCCAGGCTGGCCTAGATCGGCACCGTTGAGGCACTTGGTGCGAAGCAGGCTCGGTGAGGCTTGTTTGACCAGCATCTCAAAGTCCGAGGTGCTCACCGCGCGGTTCCTGGCGCGGATATCAATTGCCGCTCGTCCTTTAAGGTCTTCGATGCTCTCTGCGTCAACTCCGCCCACCGCGGGCACAGTATTTACCACACTTGATATAAAAGGGATGCTCGTTCGAAGTACTCGCAGTGCTCGTGCATCAACGTTGCCGGCAATGCCGCCGCCAGCTGAGTACTCGAGAATACGGACTGTGCTGCCACCTGGCGGTGTCGCGCCGTAAGCACGCACGGAGCCATCCTGAAGTCTCACAAGTGGACCGAATTGAATGAGCCCAGTCACGTCATCGACAGTAAACGCTAAATCTTGGTCGGACAGGTTGGCAAAGTTCCCAACTCGATGCCACTCCACCCAGCCATCTCGGCTAGTGAGTTCAATTGTGAGGGAATCCTGACCCGCAACGAGCGGGAATCTATTCAATTGCAGTGTTTCACCGGGTGTTCCAGTGGTTCTTCCCACGGTTTCATTTGTAATGACCTGGCGGTGAGACGCAGGAGCCTCCCCGCCGATTGTGTCAATGGTGAGAGAACTGATGCTAGGAGAGTTTGCGTAGGGAGGCTGATCGCCCTCAACTTCGGTTACTCGAATACGAATCCAGCCTGATGTAATGGAACCGAATGAGCTCTCTCGATGTTCGCCAAGAAGTAGTTGAATACTTCCCTTGCGGTTCAGGCCGCCGGTGGTGTCAGAGAGGAGCTGCACTTCGATCCACGTATGGCCATCCCAAGCCTCAAAAATCCAAGGTGGTCGCTTTGGATCGACACCGATGCCTTCGATGTGTGCGTCGACATCGAGTTGGACAATGCAGTTACTGGCAGGCTTGCTCAACCCGATATACAGGGCGTCACCTACTGATGGGACTTCATTGAAGCAAAGGAACTCGAGTTGGCTGAGATCTACTTGGGTCAGTGCTCCGCCGGCTCGCTGCGTCATGCAGGCGGCGATTTCAAGACTCACTAGATTGAGTTCGCTATCGGTGGTGAAGTTGACGGGGGGAGCCGTGCCCCGACGCACGGTTGACACCATGGTTCCCCGAGGCACTAACACATCGGTCGCTTGTGGGACTGCGAGCATGAAACGCAGAGTTGTGTATGCCGCCGTTGGCGGACGCAAATGCTCGCCCAGCAGTTCAAGAAACTTGATGTAATGCAGTTCCGGAACTTGGTTGAGTCGATAAACCAGCTGGTCCGTCATGTAAGCAAATGTTTCTATGAGGGTGACACCAGGGTCCGCCACATTGTTGTCAGTCCACGAAGGGGAAAGCCGTTGGAGGATTCGCTTGGCTTCATCGACAAAGTCTTGGAAAGCGCGGTCATCAAGATTGGGTACAGGAAGGTTCACGATTCTACATCCCTAGGTATCAGGTAGAAAGGCACGAGAAGGTTTCGCACATCATACGAATCCTTCAATCTATATTTCACTGTGATGTTAGCCATCGTGTTATCTCCTTCGAACTTTACGTCGACAGCTAAAATGTCGGCTCGAGTCTCCCAGCGCAACAGCGATGAAATGACCAGAGTCTGAATGCGGCTAATCAATTCAACGGAAGCTGCCTCAAAAACAAGGTTGTGAATTCCACAGCCAAAATCCGGACGCATGGGCCTTTCGCCATAAGCGGTTCCAAGAATGAGTTGCATAGACCTTTCAACATTCTCGACTCCACCAACCAGGGCTAGTCGCCCCGTGGAGTCGAGCCGCAGCGGGTAAGCGATCCCCTCACCGACAAAATCTTTAGTGGCCATTCCTCACGCTCCCAAGTTCACGATGCCGCCAGAAACGTTGACAATCGGTGCCGCAACGGTCAATTCTGCATCTGCCTCAATATTTACTGTAGTGGCAGCGAGGTTGAGAGCCCCAACGGCCGAAATCTCCAGTGCTCCCTCTGCCGAGATGGATACGTCGGCTTCACCATTGATCGTGACGGAGGCTGAATTGACCAGCACCTCGCCTTCTGAGTTCAAAGTAATGTCAGAGGCGCTGGTGATCACGATCGGCTGCTCTTCGATTGTGAGAATTTCAATCCCAGTCTCCGGAGAAAGCCGAATCATGCAGGAGGCCCCTCGAGTTGTATTAATCGTGAGACTGGTGTTTTCGGGAGAGTCATTGAAAATCACCTGATGGCCGTCTCGGGATGTATAGGCACGAATCATGGGCGTACCTTGTACGACTTCGGAGAATGGAATGGGCGCCTGACGCTCTTGACTGTAAAGGCCGCCTAACACATAAGGAGAATCAAGCTGGGCATTTTCAAAGGCTACGAGAACTTCATCGGTGGGCTCGGGCAGAATCTGCATTCCCAACATTGCACCAGCTCCGGCCTGGACGACTCGAGCCCAAGGGCTCACGTAATTTTCAGAGAGCCACGGAAAACTCAACAAGACACGCCCCAACATTTCAGGGTCCTCAACGTCCGTGACTATCGCTGGATAAACACCATAAAATTTGTCATCAACTTCGGCTGCATCCTGGAGTCCGGCAAGAGTTCGGTCCTCGGAACCACTGCAGACGACTGCAGTTCGGTATCCGTATAGATCGGGCACAAATGTGTGAGTTGTCGTGGTGATTGTGTATTCACCGGTGAGCACTCCTGCATCGCTGAGGCCCAAAGCTCTATTAGGCATGGCAGAGGGATTCCCACGCATTTGAATCTCAATATTGGAGTACGCCCCTGCCATACGGGTTGACAAGCCGAAGGAGGCTGATTCAACTTCGGCTTCATTCCCATAGAGGTTGCGAAAATTGACGTATTGTCCGGCGCCTCCAAGGCTGAGTCCCAATTCTTCGGGCAGAATGGAATTCAGAGTTGTTTCAGACGCTGTTGGAGATTCACCCACGCTGGGCATTCCAAGCGTTTGGTCCCAGCCGCGCGCGGATGCGGTTGAAGTGATGCCCGAGCCACTAACAAATGCTTGTACGCTGATGACTCGTTCATCTCCAATTCCAAATGACAAGGGAGAAACTTCGATGCCCGTTGGTGGTGGCGCCGATTCGGCAGGCATCGCTGGGCCAAAAATTAGTGTTGAATTGCCCAGCACGGGGTCAACTTCCACGAATACGACGTATCCGATTTCTCGACCAAGTCTTACGAGAAAGTCCCATGCAGTTTCATTTGACTGAACAATCATTTGATGTAGAACTGGGTGAGGTGTGGCAAGTGTGACGATTCCATATTCGGCACCAACCACCTCAGCTAATTCACTGTATGTCATGAGAGGGTACCCGGTGGATTTCTGCCCGTGCATCATGCGATGACCCTCGTCGTAGGCTCGAACGACACTGACTTTCCCGCCAACGTTTTCGTACTGAATCTCAAGACTCTCGACCCTGCCAAAGAATATGCAACTCCCGACAGGGTCGTTGCCGAGAACGGCTCTGACTTGAACGAACGCGCCAATTTCTAGGCCGCATTCCAGTGGAATGGTCAATTCCGGATCAGCAAATTCCATCTCACATGACGACGGAAGGTTGACCTGTGACTCTACTTCTATTCGCCGCACGGCCTGTGAGACATCGGGAGGCAGCGGAATACCATCCACGAAGATTCGTAACGAAAGGTCAGCCGTCGTATTGGAAGTCACGGGCTCTTCCTCGGACTATTTTGCTGCGCCTTGGCCGAGATACCCAGAGTGTTGGACCCTGAGCCCACAGGGCGACCGGATTCACCGCGGCGTTGCAGAGCCGACTTGTCCGGTATGAACAAACTAGTCCCCGGTTTGACTCGCAGCGGATCAGAAATGTCATTGGCTTTGGCAACATCCCGCCAATAGGAAGGGCTTTGATAGGCGCGGAAGGCAACGTGCGCCAACCGGTCGCCGTCATAGAGTTCGAGGCTTCGTAATGGTTGGTCTCCACCTGAGGTTGGGTTTTGAGACTCAAGGCTTGTTGGAAATTGAGTGATCTTCAAATGGCCGGAGGCCCGTATCGGCTTGCCACTCGTGTTAAATTTTTGAAATTCAACTGAGACATCCTCGACGTAACTCACGGGTGACACAAAGTCTCCCCAGAGCAGCATGACAAGAGGCGCAGTACCGACTCCAACCATGGCCAGTGTGGCATCCACTTCACACAGTGAAAGGAGACGTTCAACATCCGGCAGGACACTGTCAGCGTCCTGTGACCCACTGGTCTTGACGTCCATGGCATTGCTGTCAAGTATGAAGTCGAATTCAATACTGAGAGGTTTAGTTCCCAACCAGTTAACAGGCCCGGAGCCTTCAGCGGTTGGCGATGCATTAATTCGCCAGTCCGCGGATTTACTGAGATTTAATGATGAGGGAGGAACCCAAAATGTGATCGATGGAAATCCGCCAACGGTATCCTCAACGATGCTTGAAACCCCTGAAGTTTGAGCCGAGAGAGCACTTGTCGCTACGTACGCGGATGTGCTTCCGCCCGGCGTCCAACTAGTGATGGACGAGAGTGCGCTTGCAACGCCAGATACTCCACCAGGAATGACGATTAACTTGAATGGCTGGACATTTTCCGGGCTATCGATTCCAGGTGCAAGGTTCGTACTGTTGGTGAACCCGGAATGGCTAAAAGTGAGAGTCTCATTTATTCGTTGTGGAGTTTCAGAAGATGGAACTGCGACAAAATCCGGTTGTGTCCAGGCAACGGGATACGCATCCCTGAAGTTATAAGTCGCCTGTTGCATTTCACCTTTGACGTCAAGGTAATTGATTGTGATTGAAATCGTTGAAGGCCCTTGTTCGGCCGCCGCTGCGAACCATTGGGAAATCCATCCAGATTGGTTTGCGGTCCAGGGACGGCTGAGCGTGACGTTTGCATAGTCAAGCCCTTCCATCATTTGGAAGCGCGTGCGACTGTAGCCGCCCGCTTGTAAGTCCGTTGAACTCAAACTTACGGATCCGAGTGACAGTGATTGCCAGTTTGCCCCCAAAGAACGATCTGACCCAACAAGGTCGATGCTCACCGCAAAACCAACAAAGTTAGTTGCTGTGTATTCGGCATCAAACGGCGATGGTGTGGACATGATCAATTGTCTCGCATCAGCTTGCCACGGCGTTCACGGTCCCGCAGGAGATCATTTCGCAGGTGCTTTCTTATAAGTGGGTAAAGAGCCTCGGCGTGCTTCTCAAGCCAGGCACTATCAATGGATAAATCGACAGGTTTGGGCTCTCGGGCAGGTTTTGACACTCGAGTTTTGCCTGACGTCGTGCTGCTTTCCTGACTGGCCTGGGGAGCGGGAGCAGCACTCTGAGTGTTTGTTGGGAATTGCGGATTGTGGACTGCAGACGTCGCCTTGCGTTGGACCGCTTTGGTTTCCACCGTTGGAATCGGAACAGGCAAGGTGGTGGGTCGCCCAGCAGTGGGCGTGTTTGCAGGACCCTGCGCGGGGGCTTGCGGTTTGGATGCATTGACAGAATGTTCAGTGGTGCGCGTTGATTGAACTCTGTTCGGCTGAGAGTTGGTCTTTTTCGGATTGGGTCGGACCACAATCGCTGAAGAGAGAGTTGTGGAATTGGAAGGCAGGGATTGCGCAGGCACGCGAGTCAATGCGTTGACCGACCGTGGTTTTGTCACAGCCATGATGGGGTGACTCGCCTGAGGTGCATTGCTGTGAGTACCCACTTGGCCCAAATTAGGGTTTGAAGATGAGTGGGAAAGGCCTGGCAGCGCGACGGATATCTTGCCATCGTGGGCTATTTCTGCAGCCAAGGCTTGGTTTTCCAGTCGTTGTCCCACAAGTGAGTTTTCATTGTGAACTTGCTTTGTGCCATTCTGCTGGACCACATGAGTTATTTCATGGGCGAGGAGTTTCTTCATGGGAGACGACGTGAGTGGTCTATCTCCGGGAATGTGAACTTCGCCTTTGCGCGTGTACGCATCAGCGTTTAAAGACTTTGCTTGCCGGGTTACCTGTGGACCTCGGTGAACGGTTACGAAGTGTGGACTAGTACCGACAATGGAAGAAACCGCCGAACGCACATCATCCGGCACAGGGTGGATATGTGTCACATGTGTGTCCGTCACGGTGAGCCCCTGCCCAGGTTCGACAGACACTGGTTGAACGACAGGGATGCTCGAATCCGGCTCACTTTCGACTCGAGACGCAACATCGGGGGTCTTCGACGAAACCTTTGGACTACTGGCGTCTACCCCAAAAGGTTGCGTTGGTCGCCTTTGTATGAGCCCCACTTCACTTGTGAGCGGAGTTGTTGCAGCGCCTGCAGTTGCGTGCGATTGTGCGCGATTGCGCGACACGACTGGCGAAGAAATCTGTTGAACCGCGTTATCGGTTTTGGCATTCGGAGTAAGTAACCCCGTATCTGTATGTCGCTGCGGCTCATGACTCATGGAACTTGCAGACACCGGTTTTGCTTGTGACTGGGGTATTGGTTGTGTATCGGGTGTTGTTACCGGGGTGATGGTTACCGGGGTGATGGTTACCGGGGTGTGGGTTGCTGCGGGTGTGGGTTCAGGTTGGGTGGGTTCAGGTTGGGTGGGTTCAGGTTGGGTGGGTTCAG
>JAFMDS010000050.1 GCA_017857175.1 Candidatus Nanopelagicales bacterium
GGTCCAATTTTAGGGTGAGTGTCAGTCTCCACACCTAGTGTGCAGTGAGCAGTGTTAATCGAGGTTCCAACACACGGAGTCGTCGGTGCATTGAACAGCATCGAATAGGTAACCCCCAAATGAGGAGAAGTGAGATGGCAAACGCCGCTAAAGATCGTGAAAAAGCACTGGACAGCGCACTCGCCCAGATTGAACGCCAATTTGGCAAGGGTTCGGTAATGCGTCTCGGCGAAGAAGGCAGAGTACCCATGGAGGTTATTCCTACAGGCTCAATTGCCTTGGACATTGCTCTGGGCATTGGCGGTTTGCCACGCGGTCGCATCGTTGAGATCTACGGGCCCGAATCATCCGGTAAAACAACCGTTGCCCTACACGCAATCGCCAGCGTGCAGGCGCGTGGTGGACTGGCAGCCTTTATTGACGCCGAGCATGCGCTGGATCCCGATTATGCATCGGCATTGGGTGTCGACCTAGACAACCTTTATGTTTCGCAGCCAGATACGGGTGAGCAGGCTCTTGAAATCTGCGACACCTTGGTTCGATCAGGTGCCATTGACTTGGTCGTCATTGACTCTGTTGCCGCACTGACTCCTCGAGCTGAAATCGAGGGAGACATGGGCGACTCTCACATGGGTCTACAAGCGCGATTAATGAGCCAGGCACTCCGCAAAATGGCCGGAGCGCTCAGTAACACGAATACCACAGCAATTTTCATCAACCAACTGCGTGAAAAAATTGGGGTCATGTTTGGTTCTCCCGAGACAACAACGGGTGGCAAGGCTTTGAAGTTCTACTCGTCGGTGCGCCTTGATGTGCGACGCATTGAGACTCTTAAGGGTGGTACTGAGGCGGTGGGAAACCGGACTCGAATCAAGGTGGTCAAGAACAAGGTCGCCCCGCCATTCAAGCAGGCTGAATTCGACATCCTTTACGGCGAGGGGATCTCGCGTGAAGGTTCATTGATCGATATCGGAGTGGATCAGGGAATCATTCGCAAGTCCGGCGCTTGGTACACCTATGAAGGTGACCAATTAGGTCAAGGTAAGGAAAATGCAAGAACTTTCCTCAAAGACAACGCGGATTTGGCCGATGAAGTCGAGAAGCGCATCAAGGATCAGCTTGGTATCGGAGCGAAATTGGATGTAGATGTATCTGCACCAGTTCCTGTGGTGGAGGACTTCGACGAAGACGAGGAATGACATGGAGCCTTCGCCCAAAGAAGGCACTCCGGAGGAATTGACAAGGGCGGCGACCTCACATGTACTTCGTCGCCTCAATTCAGCCCCACGCACACGACATGAGTTAGCCCAGAGCTGTCGGGAAAAGGGTTTTCCTCTAGAAATCTATGAGCCAGTGCTGGATCGCGTTGAAGAGATGGGGTACATCAACGACGCTGATTTTGCTAACAACTGGGTACGTTCACGCACTCGGTCTCGCGGGTTGGCGCCGAGTGTCTTGCGCAGGGAATTGACGCTCAAGGGCGTCGATCGTGACCTCATCGATGCCGCCTTGGAGGAGATTGACCCAAAAGACATTGATCGGCGTGCCCGAGAATTGGCAGAAAAGAAAATGCGAAGCTTGCTTGGAGTTTCGACTCAGGTAGCAATTCGCCGGATTGCCTCACAATTACAACGAAAGGGCTACCCGCCCGGCATGAGCCTAGCCATTGCGCGGGACGTTGCGGGATCAAGTGGTGACGCGCACGACTTTCATGAGCTGGACCATTGACTGACGCGTTCTGCGGCGTAATTGGGTCAGGTATATTGTTCGAGTCTTGCTGGTTGTAACCGGCTTGGGGGAATCACATGACTAGTTCGGGAGTTATCTAATGCCAGGTTTATCAACATGGGCTGTTCGGCGGCCTTTGGTCGCACTTATTTCCTACTTTGTCGCATTAATAGCGATTATTGGGTTAGGTGCTGGCTTTGGGGGCTCTCTTAACGACTCATTTGATTTGCCAGATACCGAGTCCACCCGCGCTCAGGAACTGCTCGCCACCCTTGGCAATCAAGATATCGATGCAGAATCAAGTGGAGCAAGCGCAAAGATTGTTTGGTCTCCGGCCACTGGTAGCGCCGTTGATCCACAGAGTCAGGCTGCCATTGGTCCCGTGCTCGAGGAAATATCCGGCATGGGTGCCGTTGCCTGTGTAACGAATCCATTTGACCCGACGGCACCATTGGGCAATGGGTGCCCGGCACCTCAATCCGGATCGGATCAAATGACGGATTCGCTCACGCCCGAACAACTTGAGGCGTTGCAACCGGCATTTGCCGCGAGTGCTGCCGCTAACTCGCCTGTGAGTCCAGATGGATCGGTAGCCTCAGCGACAATCACGTTCACAGGTGGCATGGGTGATGTGTCAAATGTTGAAGCCAAAGCAATCTTGGACTTGATCAAGGCCACAAATTCCACAGATATTGCAATTGGTGCAAGTGGCGACATACTTACTTTTGCGGGCCAGGAGCCACCTTCCAGTGAACTCATCGGAATCCTAGTCGCAATCGTCATTCTGCTCATCGCCTTTGGGTCGATCATTGCAGCGGGCATGCCAATCGTTGTCGCAATTATCGGACTTGCTGCCGGTCAAATGCTCGTACTGGTTGTTGCACTGTTCATGGATGTAGCAACCTTCGCGCCCACGCTTGCGGCCATGATCGGACTTGGTGTGGGTATCGATTACGCCTTATTCGTGCTCAATCGATACCGCCAAGCTGTTTTGGTAGGACACCCACCAAAAGAGGCTGCTCTAGAGGCTGTTAACACTGCAGGGCGAGCCGTGCTGTTCGCGGGATCCACGGTGATCTTTGCGCTTCTTGGATTGTTCATCCTCAGGATTGGGTTCTTCAATGGTCTAGCCCTTGCGGCCGGCGTCACGGTGCTCATGGTCATGATGTCTGCGCTGTGGCTTCTGCCAGCGACGTTGTCGTTGCTTGGCACCAAGGCGCTGGGATTGCGGTTGCCGTGGGGTACCAGGCCAGGTCAAGGCAAGCCTGAGGGCAGGCGGTGGGCTCAGTATGGACACGCGATTCAGCGTCGACCGTGGCTGTTTGCTGCAGTGTCGTTGATCATTGTCGCTGTACTTGCTATCCCAGTCTTCTCATTGCGACTAGGTTTCGCTGATGCTTCCGGTAATGCTCCAGGCACACCGACTCGCATCGCCTATGACTTAACGGCGGAAGGATTTGGTCCTGGTGTCAACGGCCCATTCATCGTGGCCGTTGAACTTTCCCAGCCGGGTGATCTTCAGGAGTATGGACAGGTGGTCGCCGATATCGAAAACACTCCTGGTGTTGCCGGGACCAATCCGTCGACTGCCATGTTGCCGTTGTTGGAACTCTCGGGTCAAGGCCTGAGTCCAGATGGCAGCGTCGGTGCTGTTTTTGTGATTCCAGCGTCAGGTCCTCAGGATCAAGAAACGGATGAGCTCTTGACAGAGCTGCGCGAGGTAACGGCGCCAGCGGTTGAGTCATCAACCGGTGCCAAAATTTTTGTTGGCGGCGCGTTGGCTGTGACGTCAGACTTCACTGGAGTGTTAGTCGATGCCCTCCCCATATTCCTTCTGATCGTGGTGTCTCTGGGATTCATTGCCCTGATGATCCTGTTCCGTTCGTTGGTTGTTCCTCTGACCGCAGCCATTACGAGCCTGCTGAGCTTTGCGGCAGCAACGGGAATTACCGTGGCGGTATTCCAATGGGGTTGGTTCAATCAACTTTTGGGAGTTTCGGGAACAGGTCCGATCTTCCCGTTCCTGCCCATCATGGTGTTTGCCATACTTTTCGGACTATCCATGGATTACCAAGTGTTCCTTGTTTCGCGCATGCGTGAGGAATGGGATCACACTGGGGACAACAACGCCGCCGTGCGCCGCGGGCTGGCTGGTTCCGGCAAGGTGGTTGTCATGGCCGCTGCAATCATGGCGAGCGTTTTCTTGGCCTTCATTCCCACACCCGATAACACTATTAAGTTGTTTGGTATCGCCTTGGGCTCCGCTGTCATCATTGACGCATTCATAATCCGCATCATCTTCATACCTGCGATCATGTCGATCATTGGCAAGGCAAACTGGTGGTTACCCGCGTGGCTTGCCAAGGTTCTGCCGCAGGTACACATTGAACCGAGTGAGGATGAAGTTGTTGATGATGAAAATCCTCGGTCGGCAGCACTGGTCTAGCACCGTCAGGCTGCTTAGCCTCACGCAATACGCTTAGTTCTCATGCAGCAGACCCCGCGGACTTATCAGGTGCGCACCCATGGATGCCAAATGAATGTTCATGATTCCGAGCGAATTACGGGCATGCTCGAATCTGAGGGCTATATTGCATTTGACGCCACAGGGGATAAGGACATTACGCCTGACCTGATCGTGTTCAACACGTGCGCGGTACGTGAGAATGCAGGCAATAAGTTGTACGGCAATTTAAGCCAATTGGTCCCCATGAAGGAACTCAACCCCAATATGCAGGTGGCCGTTGGTGGGTGCCTTGCTCAAAAGGATCAAGGGGAAATTCTTAAGAAATCACCCGTGGTGGACGTTGTTTTCGGAACTCACAACTTGGGTTCGCTGCCTACTTTGCTTGAGCGCGCACGTGTTGAGCGTGAGTCTCAGGTTGAGATCGCTGAAGCACTTGTTGAGTTCCCTTCATCGCTCCCAACAAAGCGCGATGCTTTGTATTCAGCGTGGGTCTCTGTCAGCGTGGGGTGCAATAACACGTGCACGTTTTGCATCGTTCCTGCGCTGCGCGGCAAGGAAAAGGATCGCAGGGCAGGCGATATCCTCACAGAGATCCAGACTTTGGTTGATGACGGAGTCGTTGAAATCACTTTGCTGGGTCAAAATGTGAACGCTTATGGCAGCGATCTGGGTGATCGTGAGGCGTTCGGCAAGCTCCTGCGAGCCTGTGGCGAAATTGTGGGTCTTGAGCGCGTGCGGTTTGTCAGTCCCCACCCACGAGATTTCACGGATGATGTCATCTCAGCCATGGCAGAAACCCACAACGTCATGCCTCAATTGCACATGCCTCTTCAATCTGGTTCTGATGAAGTCTTAAAACGCATGAAGCGCTCGTATCGACAGGACAAATATATGGGAATCATTGAGCGTGTACGTGAAGCAATGCCGCATGCCTCAATTACGACCGACATCATTGTCGGTTTCCCGGGTGAAAGCGAAGAAGACTTCATGCAGACGATGCATGTTGTTCAGCAAGCACGTTTCACGGGTGCCTATACATTCCAGTATTCGAAGCGCCCGGGAACTCCAGCTGCAACCATGGAAGATCAAATTTCGAAGGAAGTCACCCAAGAGCGCTATGAGCGACTCTTGGCGGTGGTGAATCAAATCGCTTGGGAGGAGAACCTCAAGTTGGTTGGCTCAGATGTGGAGGTTCTCGTTGCGCAGGGTGAGGGCCGCAAGGACCGCCACACTGATCGCCTGTCAGGGCGCGCGGCGGATGGCCGTCTGGTACACGTTTCCATGGGCACGCATTCGGCTAGGCCTGGCGATTTCGTCACCGCGACAATCATTAACGCAGCTCCACACCACATGGTTGCAGAGCACAAGGTCACGCGTACGACACGTGCGGGCGACTTGAGTGAGAGCAGTGTTAGCGGGCCCGCTGTGATGCTTGGGATCCCAACAGTTGTCAGCTAAACGGCCTCTTGTCATTGTCGGGCCGACGGCAGTTGGTAAAACTGCCCTCGCCATCAAACTTTCAAAGCTTCTAAACGGTGAACTAGTGGGCACGGATTCCATGCAGATCTATCGCGGCATGGACATCGGTACTGCTAAACCAACGGCAATTGAATTGGGCGATGTTCGGCATCACATGTTGGACCTGCGGAATGTACAGCACAGCGCCGATGTCGCGGAGTTTCAGGAGCTCGCACGTCAATCGATTGAACAGATTCGCAAGAGGGACCGACTTCCGATCGTGGTCGGCGGAAGTGTGCTTTATGTAAATGCAGTATTGGACAATTTTGAGTTTCCGGGAACCAACGCCGAGATCCGTTCCAAATATGAACTTTTGCTCGAGAACGAGGGCGCTGCATCTCTTCATTCACGACTTGAGGTTATTGATCCCGACGCCGCTTCGAGGATCAGTGCCACGAATGGCCGACGGATAGTGCGTGCCCTTGAAGTCAATGAAATTACAGGTAAGCGATATCAGGCAAGTCTGGAAAACGTTCAAGAATTTATTCCTTCATGCCGAGTTGGCCTCGAGATTGATCGGCAGGTTCTTGATCAGCGTATAACAATGAGAATTGATTCAATGTTTGCTGCGGGGTTTATCCAGGAGGTTGAAAGCCTTCTGGATCAAGGGCTTGCTCAAGGGGTGACGGCTCGTCGGGCCATTGGCTACTCTCAGGTTTTGTCGTATTTGCTAGGTGAACTTTCTTTTGACGATGCCCGAGCTCAAATGATCTATGCAACATCCAAATTTGCTCGGAGGCAACAGCGTTGGTTCCGTCAGGATCCGCGCATAGCATGGTTCGCGTGGGACGCACCCAATTTGGCGGAACAAGTTAGTTCACACTTTGACGTAGTACTCAGTTCCCAGTAAGGCGGCGAAAAGGGGAGTGGGCAGGGCGCTGAGCACACCGAGCGTCCTTACGGTGCCATCAGCATGGGCCTGCGATGCATGTGCCCTAATGGCGGTTTTTTTTGCGGAAACATAAGGGCGCACATTGACCCGGTGAGTAATTTCCGAGCGAGGCGTCCAGGCCAATGCAAATTCTTCAGCTGAGAACGCCTCCGGCGTGAGCCTTAGGGTCTCAGCCAGTCGAACGGCGCTGGCAATTGGCTCCCGTGGCAGCGTGGCTTCAAATAGATCAAATTTTCCGGTAGCGAAAGCCGCGCGGGCAACGTTATGAACTTGAAGATGGTCCGGGTGACCATAGCCTCCCTGTTGGTCGTAGCCCACGACGACCGTGACACCTTCTTGATCGATGACTGTTAGGAGATCACCGGTCAACTTCTTGATGTCAAGGTGCGCAAAACCGTGAGTGTTTTCGCCGTGTAGGCCGGAATCGGGAAGGTTCCACGTGATGACCTTGTCCACACCAAGTGCTGACGCAGAATCCATGAGTTCATTGGAGCGCGTTGCACCTAGGTCGTGGGCATAGTCGGTTGATGTAAGCCCTGCTGCACCGTCGGTGGCCACCAGAAGTATTACCCGATGCCCTTCCGCGTGTGCTCGTGCCATGGTTCCCGCAGTGAGGAGCGCTTCGTCATCCGGGTGCGCGTGCACGAACAGGAGTGTCTGAGTCATGATGTGCCCTATTGTGGCGTAACCTCTCTTCAGTGCCCACGCGTGACCTCTCGATAGTTCACATCAGTGACTGTTACGCGCCCCGCACAGGTGGCATTGAATCTCAGGTGGCTCATCTGTCACAGGCGCAAAGAAATGCTGGAGCAAAGGTTTCAATAATTACCGCAACGGCCGGACCGTCTCAGCCAGACGTTACACGCGTGACAGCACCAATTCCATTTGGACTGCCCATCCATCCCAGAACCCGGCATCACCTTGTTCAGGTGCTTGAAAAAAGGATTCCCGATGTTGCACATATCCATATGGGGGCCACATCACCATTCGCGTGGGGTGCCTTGCGTGCTATTCGCCAACTTGATATCCCAACGGTAGTTACGGTGCACAGCATGTGGGGTGGGATATCTCAACGCGGCTACTCCGCATTCGAGGGCGTCATGATTGGCGATGGCATAGTCTGGAGCGCTGTGAGTAATCAAGCGGCAATGCTCGTTCGCAGGGCGCTCAATACTGATGTTCACATTTTACCCAACGGAATTGACGTGGATGCTTGGTCATGTGATCCAACTGCAAGCAAAGATTTACGGCTCGTAAGTGTTTTGCGAATGGCGCCGCGCAAGCGGGTTGGTGCCTTGCTCAAGATCTTAAGAACCGTACAAGAGTCCGCGCCGGAGATTAGTGCGCATGTGGTTGGTGATGGCCCACTGCGTCAAAGGGCTGAGGGCTACGCTCGCAAGCACAGACTCAATGTCGTGTTCACGGGTCGACTTGACCGAACAGGGATCAAAGAGGTCTTTAGTCACAGCGATGTGTTCGTGCAAGCATCCGTAAAGGAATCATTCGGAATAGCGGCACTCGAAGCACGAGCTGCTGGGCTATTGGTGCTGGCCCGTTCGGAGGCAGGAACAAGTTCCTTTATTGAGCAGGGGGTGAGTGGATTCATGGTCAATTCAGATCGGGACATCTTTGAGACTCTGATACGTCTAGCCGCAAATATGTCGAGCGTTGCGTCCATTAAGGCGTTCAACCGGACACATCCACCCGCCTATTCCTGGGACTGGGTGACGGCCGAGGCCACAAAGCTTTACGAAATTGCACGTTTTACGCGCAGAAAATGAGTACATTGCCCGCATTGATAAGGCGTCAAATGAGTTGATTCCAATCCGTTCATCAATAATCCACTCATCAGATATGGAGTCATAGTGGACAGAACGCAAGCGCCCCGGTGGACAAAGGCGATGACAAGGCAGGAACGTGCGTCCGAACCAATTCATGTGAGCAAGTTGTCTATTGCGCTTGGAGCTCTGGGTTTTGGGTTACTTTCTCTCGCCCAGTCGGTGCTTGCATGGGCACCGACCGGCACACGATTTGAGTGGGTACTCATGGTTCTTGGAAGCCTCTCACTTGCAGGAGCCGTGCTGCATCATGTAGATCATCATGTTCGCAGGTTTGGAGTTCTTGCGGTTGCCTTGATAAATGTAGGTCTGGTTGGAGCCGCTTTCGTCTACCTTCCTTATGTATTCAATCTAAGCCTTCGTGGTACCGAGACAGGTATTCGATACACCTATTCGACATGGGGTGTTGTGTGGCTCATTGGCTCGGCGGCGGTCTTTGCTGTACTGGCCCGCAAGGAGATTCGACTTGAACATGACGATAAAACGAGCGAGACTGAAATACACGCTAGTTTTTTTCAATTGACCACACTTGCGGTGGGAATGCTGATTTATGGCATTGGGTTCCTGCTGCTCGGTGACCCAGTAGCTAGGGACAGTCGAATGGTTGGTGCATTAAGTGTTGTCGGACCACTACTAATTGCGCTGGCTGTTATCGCTCACATTGAACATCTCATGCTTCGGATCGGAAAAGTTGCGGTATTTCTCACGGTGGCCGGAGTCTCGCTTTGGGGCATTAAAAATTTGTTTAGACCGCTGACTGGCTGGTTTGATAATGAAGCCCTCAATGACTTCTTCGTTTTCGGGCTTCAGGGCATCTTCTATGCCATGGGCGCCTTGGCGTGCGTGTTCGTCCTCTTTCATAAGCAGGCTTGGGCCAAGACGCAAGGGCAATAAAAATTATTGCCCTGGGAGGCTAGTGTTGCGTCATGGCCAAATTAGCTGAACTGCCTTTCACAAAGGGCCATGGCACGTCCAATGATTTCGTGCTCATCCAGGACTCTGAGGCTCGCTGGGTCCCCACTGCCGAGCAGGTGCAGTGGCTTTGTAACAGGAGACAGGGTTTGGGCGGCGACGGTGTTATCAGGGTTGTACCTACCTCCCGCGTCCCCGAGTACGCGGACTTGGCAGCAGCGAATTGGTTCATGGACTATCGCAATAGCGACGGCTCAATTGCTGAGATGTGTGGCAACGGCGCAAGGGTTTTCGCTCGATATTTGCTGGCGAGCGGATTGGAGTCCAGTCGAGAGTTCCTTATTGCTACGCGGGCTGGCTTGCATCAAGTGATAGTTCACGAGGATTTCACCGTGAGCATCTCCATGGGTCAAGCAAGGATCATGGAGCGCGATGACGTCATGATTGATCTGGGCCAAGGAAATACCGTGGTGGCAGCAACCGGAGTCAGCGTTCCAAATCCTCATGCGGTTGCGATGCTGCCCAGTGGAATTTCCCTGACCGAAATAAGCCTCACGGAATTCACGGTTAGTCCTATCGACGCATTTCCTCAGGGTGTAAACGTGGAGTTCGTGCAAGTGATCGGTGAGAGACACGTACAAATGCGCGTTGTCGAGCGTGGAAGTGGAGAAACCATGTCATGTGGCACGGGCGCGTGTGCCGTGGCCTCGGTGGCCATGAAGACTTCAGGGGCCACCAAGGATTTAGAGTGGCAGGTTGATGTCCCAGGGGGTTCGTTGTGGGTAATTGAGCGGGATGGACAGTTGTGGCTTCGAGGCTCGGCCGAACTGGTCGCGCGAGGCAAAGTCTTGTTCCCCAGCGGCATCGCTTAGTTCTCCACACGCGTAATTTCCAGCAAATCAAGAGCGCATAGATGACTTAGACTAAGAAGACTGTGACCCACACACCTGAAGATCTCAACATTGATTCCGACCTTGAACTCGAAGCCCGAGTTGGCCTGCGCCGCGTCGGCGGTTTATCAACGGAACTCCAGGACATCACCGAGGTCGAATACCGTCAGGTGCGCCTCGAGAGGGTTGTGCTCGCGGGGGTTTGGACGGGCGGAACTCTCGAGCAAGCCGAACGCTCATTGCGTGAACTGGCGCAGTTGGCTGAAACGGCTGGATCCGAGGTAGTTGATGGCGTCATTCAGCGCCGTGACGCGCCCGACACGGCAACGTATTTGGGGTCTGGAAAGGTCAAAGAGCTGGCCGCCATCGTCGCGGCAGAGGGGGCGGATACCGTCATCTGTGACGGCGAACTGACACCTGGTCAACTCAGGCAGTTGGAGGCGATCGTAAAAGTTAAGGTTGTTGACCGCACTTGGCTGATCCTCGACATTTTCGCTCAGCACGCTCGAAGCCGGGAGGGCAAAGCACAAGTTTCTCTCGCGCAGATGCAATACCTGCTGCCCAGACTCCGCGGTTGGGGTGAGTCGCTGTCGCGCCAGGCGGGTGGACGTGCGGGTGGAGCCAGCGGGGGAGTGGGAACCCGAGGTCCAGGCGAGACAAAGATTGAAACGGATCGCCGGCGCATTAGGGCTCAAATGTCCAAGTTGCGCAAGCAACTCAAGGAATTGCACAAGACAAAGTTGGTTCAGCGCACCGCGCGCGAGCGCTCTGGAATCGCAACAGTCGCTTTGGCTGGTTACACCAACGCGGGTAAATCCAGCCTCCTGAACCGCATGACTGGGGCCGGAGTACTCGTACAGGATGCGCTCTTTGCCACTTTGGATCCCACCGTGCGCAAAGTCAAAACCAGTTCGGGACGTGAGTTCACGTTGGCAGACACCGTCGGGTTCGTGCGTCATTTGCCCCATGACCTCGTTGAAGCATTCCGTTCCACGTTGACGGAGGTGCAGCATGCCGATCTCATATTGCACGTGGTTGACGGTTCAGATGAGGACCCATTTGGTCAAATCTCCGCCGTGCGTGAGGTGCTCAATGATATTGACGCAGGGGAAATCCAAGAGCTCATCGTGATAAATAAAGCAGACATCGCAGATCCCATCACTATCGCTCACATTCAACGTGAGTTTCCTGACTCTGTTGTAGTGAGCGCCAAATCGGGCTTGGGCCTGACTGAACTCATTCAGGCGATCGAAAGCAGACTGCCCCAGCACCTGGTCTCAATCTCGGCCGCGATCCCGTACTCACATGGTGATTTAGTGGCTCGGATTCATGCGACGGGAGAGCAAATTGTTGTTGAGCACGACGATCTCGGAAGCAATATCACGGGGCTTATCCCCGCAGCGCTCGAAGCGGAATTGATTGAGGCAGGATTTGTGCGCCCTCCATCTCACGTCGAAGTCGTTTAGTTCCATGAGCGATCAACATCTGGATCCGCAGGTGGTGTTGGACAGTGTCATTGACCACGTTGGTGGAAGCCCAAGAACAGGGCAGCAGGAAATGGTCTCCGAAATCGGTGAAGCAATTGCGAGTCACTCACACAGGGTGATCCAGGCGGGTACAGGAACGGGCAAGTCCCTGGGCTATCTGGTGCCGGCCGCAACCTATGCAATTACGACATCGGATCCCGTCATTGTTTCGACCGCAACACTTGCTCTGCAGAAACAGCTCATGGAAAAAGACCTTCCCGTTTTGGCACAGACATTGAACGAGAACTTTCAGCGGGAGTTGAAGTTTGCCGTATTAAAAGGTCGAAACAACTATGTGTGCTTGCAAAAATTGCATGCGAGTGTTCCTGACCCTGACGATGATGTTCTTTTTGAAGTAGGCAAAGGGACCCTCGGTGCTCAGGCTGTGGCAGTGCGAACGTGGGCAGAGCAAACATCAACTGGAGATCGGGACGATTTCGGTGATGATATTGATCCGCGTGTCTGGAAGAGTTTCTCTGTTTCACGCCGTGAGTGCATCGGTGAATCAAAATGTGCTTTTGGCGAAGATTGCTTCACGGCAAAGCGTAGGGAGGCAGCTGCGGGTGCTCACATTGTCGTTACCAATCATGCACTCCTTTCGATTGATGTGATTGAAGGAATCCCCGTGTTGCCCGAGCATTCCGTTGTCGTGATTGATGAGGGCCATGAGATTGTTGACAGAGCCACAAGCGCGGTAACAAGTGAGTTGAGTGTGGCCATGGTGGAGAGGGCAACCTCACGCGTGCACACGCTCATCGATCAAAGGACCGTGGACCTTCTCGCTGATGCACAGGGGGCATTAGACATTGCATTGCGTGATAGCTGCGACCCGGGCGATGGCCCGACTCGACTGAATGAATTGAATCGCGAACTCCTTTTGGGGTTAACCCTTGTTCGGGATGCAGCGCATGCCGCGGTGACGGAAATAGGTTCACTCAAATCCGATGATCCGGAGGCAAGTGCCAAAAACCAGAGGGCTCGAGGCGCCGTTGAGGAAATCCATGACCTGGCCGGTGCAATAATTTCGGCGGACAATTCATTGGTCAATGACAGCGTTCTTTGGATAGATCATGCAGGCAAGCCGCCCACGTTACATTGTGCACCTTTGAGTGTTGCGCACCTGTTGCACGGCCGCCTGTTCCAGGAAAAAAGTGTGGTGGTCACTAGTGCAACGTTAACAACCAGCGGGACCTTCGATGCCATAACCCAAAGCCTTGGAATTCACAATGACTCTCGTGCTAAAACCATTGATGT
>JAFMDS010000083.1 GCA_017857175.1 Candidatus Nanopelagicales bacterium
CATGGCCCCGGAAACCACAATCCCCCGAATTTCCAGCGTGGTGGGCGCTGAACATGTTCTGACCCAGCCTGACTTAGTAATTTCCTATGTCACTGATTGGACAGGCCGCTATAAGGGTGATGCGTTAGCCGTTGTGCGCCCAGGCACTGTTGATGAGGTTGCTGAAGTTCTTCGTATCTGCTCGGCCGCTGGTGTCGGCGTGGTCTCTCAAGGTGGGAATACAGGCCTAGTGGGTGGTTCTATCCCAAACCAAGAGTCCAATTCAGTGGTGCTATCCCTTGCTCGATTGAATTCACTGGGCGATGTTGATCCGGTGACGGGGCAGGTGAGTTGCGGCGCTGGTGTCACATTGGCGCAACTTCAGCAGCACGCGCGCGCAGCAGGGTGGGAATTTGGAATTGACCTTGCCGCTCGTGATTCGGCCACCATTGGTGGCATGGTGGCAACGAATGCCGGTGGCATCCACGTTGTTGGTCACGGCATGATGCGCAAACAGGTTCTGGGACTCGAAGCAGTGCTGGCCAATGGTGAGGTGATTCGGTCGATGTCCGGTCTTGCAAAAAACAACACGGGATATGACCTGACCCAGTTGCTATGCGGGTCGGAGGGAACCCTCGGAGTGATCACCGAGATCGCGCTTCAACTGGTGCGCCCACGCACGACCGAACTCATTCTTGTTGGTTGCGAAACTGTTGAGCAGGCTTTAGAAATAGCCTCTGGCTTCACAGGAAAACTTGCAGCAGCTGAACTCATGGATCGCGCTGGGATTGAAACTGTCTCCCGCGTGACAGGAATAGCGATTCCGTTCACCACACCATTTCATCTTTTAATTGAAATCGTTGGCGACATTGATGTTGATCAACTTGAATCTCTCGAACATGCAACTCTTGCAATGGACGCACGAGACCGTGAAAACCTTTGGGCATTGCGTGAACGGATCACTGAGGCAACTGCGGTTGAATCAACGGGCATAAACCACAAACTCGACATCAGCGTTCCATTGCATGAGCTCGATTCCATCTACCGAGATATCACTTCACTGTTAAATCAGCCTCACGTTCGCGGAGTTGTGCTTTTTGGTCACTTGATGGACGGCAACTTTCACGTGTTCTTTGTGACCGACACTGAAGATGAAACCCTGGACATCGCGGTCCTTGAACTGGTCGCGGCCCGCGGGGGATCCATCTCCGCCGAGCATGGGGTTGGAAACATGAAGCCTGCCCACCTGCACCTTTCGCGCAGTGATGCCGAGATTGCTGCCATGCGCGCGATCAAGTGCGCGCTGGATCCTGAGGGGATTATGAATCCGGGAGTCCTTCTACCCAAGGATTAGGAATCATGGAAGACCCCGGGGGCTGAACTAGTCCGTTTGCACTTCTCCGAGCAGTATTTGACCTGGTCCCAATTCATTGCCCACGCTTTGCGCCACACCATTTCACGGCCGCAGCGCTGACAGTTCTTGCGAGGCAGATCTGCCTTTTTCACATGTTTAGGCACGGGTAAGCGCAGCGAGTAGTTCCTGCGGAGTGTGCACAATCTCGGTTGCACCGGCGCTACTCAGTTCATCATGGTCGCCGTAGCCCCAGAGAACACCGATTGTGTCTATTCCGTGTTCGCGGGCACCATCAACGTCATGGTGCCGGTCACCGACCATGATCATGGAGTTAGTTGTGGGGTGTGCCCCCGTTGTAGCGAGCGTGTGATGAATAACCGATGACTTTGAATCGCGCGAACCATCGAGCGATGATGCGCCAATGAATTCAAAATATTGATCCAGTTCGAAGTGCTGCAGGATCCTGGTTGCCGAGTATTCCGGCTTGCTCGTTGCTGTGGCCATTCTGATGCCGGAGGCTTGCAGGCTTTGGAGTAATTCAGGAACTCCGTCATAAACACTATTCTCAAACATGCCCAGATCGTGGTAGCGCTCACGATATTTATCAATGGCTTGAGTTATTTGCGCATCAGACATGTTGAAGTGTTCACGGAATGTCACAGCCAAAGGGGGCCCAAGAAATGTTCGCATGTCTGAACGTTCGGGTAATTCGATTCCCTGATCGGTGAGGGCATATTCAATGCAATTGAGAATCCCGGGGCCAGCGTCGGTGAGGGTGCCGTCGAGGTCAAATAAAATGAACTCATATTGATTCGCCATGGCTTCATCCTCTCAGGTTGATATGTGGCAGCGTATCCCCGTGAAGCTTCCCAAGGTGATCGCCCACCGCGGTGCCAATGACACCGAGCCGGAACATTCACTGGCTGCGTATATCCGGGCGATCAAACAGGGCGTTGATGGCGTTGAGTGCGATGTTCGATTAACCAATGATGGAACTCTGGTGTGTGTGCATGATCGTCGAATTGATCGCACAAGTTCGGGTCGAGGTTCAGTCTCGGGGCAGCTGCTCGAAGATCTCGTGGCGAGCGATTTCAGTGGCAGCCTTGATGACTGGATGGACTTTGAAGACCCGCGACCCGATGAAAGTCGCACCCGCCTGTTGACGCTGGAAACTTTGTTGACAACGGTCCTTGATGCCTCGCAAAC
>JAFMDS010000013.1 GCA_017857175.1 Candidatus Nanopelagicales bacterium
AGAACGATCATGATTCTCCTTGGTTGTAATGCCCCGTTGCCGCGGGTGTTTGTGAATTGTCTGGACCCAAAAAGTCAACTTCTAATGTAAAGCGATCTCCACGAATAAAGGTTTCGCGCCATTCGAGGGGCTGCCCGTTGCTGGTGCCGAGTCGTTCAAGTGAAAACCCTGCTGTCCCGTGTGGAATAGTGAGAGCCTCAGCGATGTGGCGCGGGGCACTCTGAGCAATGATTTTTTCGCGACCTGAATTCATCTCGACATTGCATCGACTTTTGAGTTCGCCGTAAAGTGACGTTTGCGTGAAGTCGGCATCGAGAATGGCGCGGGTGAGTTCTGATGGAAGCCAGGATGTGTCATGTGCAAGCGGTTCGTAGTTGGCAAAGCGCACTCGTTCGAGTACCACGAGTTCCGTACCCGCCGGTAAACCGAGTTCAGCTGAGACTGTGGGGTTCGTTGTTGTGCGTAGTCTGCGGACTTCGCTCGTTTGAGCAACGCCTTGTGCCTCGATCGTGGCGAATAGGGAATAGAGAGTGCCCAAGTTCTGGGAGTAGGGGCGCTCTTGAACACTGGTTCCGCGGCCACGTTCACTCTTCAGGATTCCCTCGGTGCGCAGAACACGCAGGGCCTCCCTGATTGTGTGCCGGCTGACCCCGTACTGCTCGGTCAGGTCGAGTTCGCCGGGGAAGTGACCCTCGAACTCCTTATTCTCAATGCGCCGGCGCAAATCATCATTGACCTGTGCCCAGAGGGGAAGCGGATGGGCCCGATTTGGGGTAATGGCGCCAATAAGTCCGGAGGAAACTGACAATTCACCCTCCAAACTCTCCTGATTTTTCCTAAACTTCATGGGTACGCTACGTACTACACAGAATTGTACGGACATTCGGACAAATAATGCAACAGGGATGGGGAAATATGTCAGATCACATTGATCAGAGGCACCAGATCGTGATTATTGGTGGCGGAACGGGTGGAATCACCGTCGCGGCCCGGCTCAAAAAGGCCGGAATGGGCGACATCGCCCTCATTGAGCCAGCGGACACGCATTACTACCAGCCACTCTGGACTCTCGTGGGCGGCGGCCGCGCCAAGGCATCCGACAGCGCACGACCCATGTCCTCGGTGATCCCCAAAGGTGTCACCTGGGTCAAGGACTCGGTCGTTTCGGTGAACCCGGAAGAGCGAACCGTGCGTACGGCACTGGGCAAAGTAATCGGCTACGACCGTCTTGTCGTCTCCCCGGGCATTCAACTTAATTGGGGCAAGATTCCGGGCCTCGAAGAAAACTTGGGCAAAGGTGGTGTGTCCAGTAACTACCGCTATGACCTGACACCTGTCACTTGGGCGAATGTGCAAAGGACAAAAAACGGCACAGCGGTATTCCACCAACCCATGGGACCCATCAAGTGTGCGGGCGCACCGCAAAAGATCGCATACCTCGCCGCTGATTACTGGCGCGAACAAGGAGTTCTTAACAATATTCGCAAGATCATGGTGCTTCCAACCCCTGGAATGTTTGGCGTAAAAATCTGGAGCGATGAACTCGTCAAGGTCGCAGCCCGCTATGGAATTGAAGTGCGCTTCAACTCGCAAGTCACGTCCATGACCGATACCACCATGGAGATTAAGAACAACGAAACAGGTGAAACGGAAACAGTCGAATACAACTTTGCTCACATGGTTCCGCCGCAAAGTGCACCGGACTGGATCAAAGAGTCCGGGCTCGATGACCCCGACAGCCCATTTGGTTACATGGCGGTTGATAAGAATTCCCTTCAGCACACCAAGTACCCGGAAATCTTTGGACTGGGCGATGCCACCAACACGCCAAACTCAAAGACTGGTGCAGCAATTCGCAAGCAGGCACCGGTGCTCGTGGAAAACCTGATGGCATCAATGTCCGGAAAAGCTATCAACGGTTCCTACGACGGTTATGCATCGTGCCCCATCACCACTAGTCGCTCACAATTGTTGCTCTGCGAATTCGACTACACCATGGAGCCGACGCCAACACTTCCGCTAATCAACACCAAAAAAGAAATCAAGGAGTTCAACCTGTTCAAGAAGGTTGGGTTGCCTGGACTTTATTGGAACCTGATGTTGAAGGGTCGCGCTTAGGGGTTTTCAGTCCTTGCGATTGGCTGCGAAGTGCGACGAGAAATTCCAAGAGCTGGCTTCGTAGCGGGATACTTGCCTGCATGAGGTCCTTCTGAGCATCGGCGTACTCACGTCTGCCTTCAGGCGACTCAACCCTGATCGCCTCGAGTCCAAACTCTGACACGTCATAGGGCGATGCCCGCATGTCTATTTGGCGTGCACGGGCTGCATTCTCAAAACAGTCCATGACAAAGTCAGAGTTGATGAGGGGTGAGAACCAATTCGCCATCTTGTATAGGTCCATGGAGGCATGTAAACACCCGGGGTTTTCAAGAACCGACTGATTCTCTCGTGTTGGGGTAATGGTGTTTTGTGGCTTTGCCTCTGGGGTGAAGAAGCGAAATGCATCAAAGTGGGTGCAACGAAGCCCAACTGAATCAACCGTGGCTGAAATAGTTTCGGGGCTGACACGAAGTGGGAGATCCTCATGCCGGACTTCATTTTGCGCGAGACCGTAAACCATGGCCCACTCGTGGAGCCCGAAACATCCCATGACAGGTGAATGCGAGGTGGTTCCAGACAAAATTTTTATTGCCATGTCAAGGCGCGGGAGTTTATTGGAAAGCCAGGAAATATCGGCAGTGACGCCGCTATCACTCTGGCGGTATCCAGCCAGCGTGAGGTAGGTCTCTGCTTCAGGTCCTTCGAGGGTGATGCCAAAACCCGGATGCCAAATGAGGAGTTTTGCAGGGGAGAAGGGGTAGTAGTCGAAAAGAAAGTCATCCACCGCATGCTTATGCCCCACCGATCTACGGGCCAAGCGAGCATCCACCCACGGGCGAACCCGGTCAGCATGCCGACCTGCCTTGAGCGTCCACTGTTCACTGTGCACACGGTGACATTAGTTCAATCAGTAGTTGTTGTGTTCCTCGGCTTGAGGAGTCTTTTATCTGTCCTGTTGTTGAGGACAAAGAGATGGTTGGGGGTAACGCCGAACCAGTTGATCTAATTGTTGCGAACCTGGCGCAAACCGATGGCCGAGCAACCCGCGATAAAAGGGCCGAGCCCAAAAGCGGAGATGGGATCGAGGGTTCCCGTGCCATTGATTCGCCCGGCGTGTGCCATGGCGGCTGCCCAAGCGAGGAATTCGGCCGTGAAGGGATATGGAGCGGGGCCACTCACTTGAACGGTTTCCAAGTGATTCCCAACAGCATCGTGGACCGTTGCGATGGCAACACTGCGTCCCGCGATGAGCTCCGGCCCGCTTGGACCTTGACCGGTTGTCGTTGGAATCGAACTCGTGAGCCGGGTTAACAGGTGTCGGGAAATCCTGCTTCTGGTTATCGGCGAAGTCAGTGAGGCAAGTGATGAAGCGGGTTTGCTCCACTTGCCCGCCCAGCCAAGGTAGACATCGACATTGAGCAGACGCGGATTCATGCGCGGCAAGGCGAATTGTTCAGTCCCACCGATATTGATGGCACCGTATTTCTTGCCATCCGCCAGGGTGAATTCCGCAAACTTTGTACCCAATGGGGTATCGACGAGTTGGCCGGATTGAAAGGTGTAACCGCTGGAACCCAATGAAGCCAGCGCGCTTGCTTTTGTCCCGCTGCTCATATTCATGGGACCTTGGGTGAAATAGCCAATTTTCACTCGCGAGGGCCACTCGTCTCGGTCTCGGCAGTTACGCAGCGCTATCGCACCAGCCAGATTGCCGGGAATGAAGTCATAGCCGCAGGCGGGAATGATTTTCGCACCACTCTTTTTGAACTCATCGCTGCGCTCAAAGAGTTGGTGGATGAACCCACTTTCACCCGTTGAGTCGATGTAGGTGCAGCCTGCGCTCACGGCAGCGTCTACTGCGGCCGCTCCGAATCGAGTAAAAGGGCCGACTGTGCTCACCAGCACATCAGTGGGGTTACTTACCAAGTCACGCACGGTGTCAGGGTCGTTGACATCAGCGCATTGCCAAGTAGGCGCCTGTGGTGAAGGCACGAGTCGCGAGAGTTTCTTGGTGAGTTCATTGAGCGCTCGTTCATTGCGCCCGGCGAGTACAGGTGCTAAACCTGCGCGCGTCATAGCCTCCGCCGTGAGACGTCCCGTGAAACCAGTAGCGCCAAAAAGCACGACTCGTGGTTGATCCATGGCATCAGGTTAAACGGTGACGTGCTTGAGCGCATTAGGTCTCTTGAGTAACCTCGCACCATGGCAGAACGGGCGCTCGACCACCTTGCAGTATCTGCCGCGTTTATGCCTCTGGCAAGGCATGGGTGTGTTGAAAAGGTTTCCGTTGATGAGAGTTTGTGTGCACAACTGTTTCTTGACCCAGAATGGGTCTCATCGAACCCACAATTTATTGAGTCCTTGGGCAGAGATCTTGCCGGGCAATCATTACCGGTGAGATTAGTTCCCAATCGAATAATTGTCGAAGTAACCACGAATCAAACGAGATCACAGATTTTGGAACTTGCGGCGATTCTCCAGAGTCAATTGAGTGAACTAGGTTCCCGAATGGAGCTGGGAGCTACCGAACATGTTGTCCCAACGACCAAAGGTGGCAATGATCAAGAGCTGCTGCGCAATGTTCCTCCGCATCACGGGACTTAGCGCTTTACCACCACGAAACTAAGGTCAGGTGAAGTCTCCGCGGCCAGGGAAGCCCCACGAGCTTGCGGTACCGACACCACAATGATGGGGCTACTTGTGAAGCCACCAGCGCCGGGAATATCAATGACGAGTGCGTCCTGGGCGATGACTTCTGGGTAGCCACTCTCAGTTGCCATCACGATGTCTATGTAGTCGCCAACATGGACGGCAGCGCCAATCCCACTGGAGCGAAGTGTGATGGGTACGGCAACGTATCCATCGACAATTTCCTGTGATGCTTGTCCGGCAATCACGGGAGTTGGTGTTGCGCGAAGTGAGATGAATAGAAAGATAACTGCTAACGCAGCACTCATTGAACCTAAAATTCTTCGATGGCGAAAGACATACCGCTTAACCTGCTGAGCTAGTTCACGTGCCACATGTTGACACTAAGTGGTGTCGGGGAAACTGTCGAATGGTTTTCCACAGGCACGTTGAATCCGACCCGATTGATGCGAGATTAGCTGGAAGCTCCGCTGCTCGACGGCTTTGATGAACTGGTGCTGGAACTTGGTTGTGAACTCGAAGTTGAAGCCGGTGTTGATGCCGGTGTTGAACTGGTAGTTGAGCTCGAGCCCGACGTTGAAGCAGCAGTTGAACTCGTGCTGTCGCTGGTTGACTTCTTGGTGGGGCTGCTCTCACGCGAATCATTGCGGTAGAAACCTGAGCCTTTGAACATCACGCCCACGCCGGTGAACTGCTTTTTGAGTGATTCCTTGCCGCAACTGGGGCAGGTTGTGAGCGTTGGGTCGGACATTGATTGCACGATCTCGTGTTTGGTGTCGCATTCGGGGCACACGTATTCGTATGTAGGCACGATTCCTCCTGGCTGGTGGAGTCCTAGTCTGCCCCGACACGGGGGTGGTCGGCAAATTGGGTGGCAATCACCAGCGGCATGTTCAACCCTAGGCTGGGCGCGTGAAAGAGGTTCAACGTCTGACGCTGGTTGCAGTGGGGGGAGTACTTGGTGCCCTGGCTAGGTATGGCGTCGCACTCGCGCTTGGTGACTCTCTCAGCTCCACTCCAGACCAAAACGCATCTTTCCCCTGGTCCACGATTGTTGTGAACTTGGCGGGAGCATTCGCGATCGGTTTCGTTGCACTACTCATTGATGGCTCCGGGCAGGGGACCGGTCACTTTGCCCATCCGCTTTTCATCACAGGTTTCTTGGGTGGTTTCACCACGTTCTCAGCCTTGGCGCTCGACAGCGTGGGGCTCCTGGAATCTGGAGCCTGGTTCAGTGCCGCCTCCTACCTCGCTGTGACATTCATCGGTGGCATCGCGTTGGTGTTTGTTGGAGAGCGTCTGGGAAAAGTGGTCACTAATAGGGCGACCCGCGCATGATGACGATTTTTGCGGTCGTTCTCGGTGCCGTAATTGGCTCGGTGATTCGTGCGTCTGTCGAACGCCAACTTCACCATCGTGTTCACATGATTCACTTCCCGGTCGCGATTTTCGTTATTAACTCGATCGGCTCGCTATTCGGTGGAATTGTCCTGGCAACCACTGACGGAAATATGCGACTTTTTCTACTCACGGGTCTTGCCGGTTCGCTGACGACTTTCTCAGGTTGGGCCCATGCCATTTCGTTCGAGTTTTATCGCAAAAAAAGGGCTGGGACGACAATGGCGAGCCTGTGGGTAGTGGGTGCTGTGCTTCTCAGTTTGGTAACTGCAATGGTCTTGGCGTGGGTCGGCTGGATGATTGGCAGTTAATACTGGTCAAACTGGTGCTAATGGTCAATCTGGAGTCGAAAACCAGCGTACCGCGCATTCCGTGACACTCACATCAACCGGAATGTCGTGAGCCTCGTGGGGTACGTGATCGATGTGTTCATTGTCAAACACATACCCGATAAACAGCGGTCGAACTTGGTTGTGTACCACAGTCTCTAAAGCGCGGTCATAAAAACCTTTGCCTTGACCAAGGCGCATCCCGTTCGAATCAATCGCCTGCGCAGGAATAATAATGGCGACGCACTGCGCCAGTACTTCCGATTGATCGGAAACAAAATTATTGGTTGGTTCAGCAATGCCGAATTGATTGACATCCCACGTTGTGTCGGGGAGGTCCATTGCCCATTGCAATTGCGTGCCATCAATTCGCGGAATCAGAGGCTGGTACCCCTGCGCTCGCAATTGCTCGCGCAATAAATCCGTGGGTGGCTCTGTCGGCACGGACAGATAGCAGGCAACCGGGCCAGCAGGCAATGTCGCGATGACGTCCATGAGGTGCTCGACCATTCGCGATTCGACCTGTGAGTTCTGGGAGTCAAATACATCAGATCCAGAGCGAGTGCGACGCTGTGCCCGAAGGCGTTCACGCAGTTCCCTCTTGGCGCGGACAATCTCGAGGCCAGATGGGCCAGATGGGCCAGGATTGCCAGTCGCTGGGATGGCTGACGTTCTTATTTGGGAGCCGTTGATTTCGGACACATATATATAGTGCCTTAAGCCGGCCCACAAAGTGCCGTAAGGTCTTCCCATGAGTTCTGCTGGTGGAGTCCGCAAGGCCGTGATCCCGGCCGCGGGTCTGGGAACCCGCTTTCTCCCCGCGACTAAGGCAACTCCCAAAGAGATGCTCCCCGTCGTGGACAAACCAGCAATACAATACGTGGTCGAGGAAGCTGTTGCCGCTGGGCTCGAAGACGTACTCTTTATAACGGGTCGCAGCAAGCGACCACTGGAAGATCATTTTGACAAGAATCTCGAACTTGAACAGGTGCTCGAAGCCAAAAATGACGTCGAACGCCTTGAGCAGGTACGCCATTCCAGCGACCTTGCCCGCATCCATTACGTTCGACAGGGAGATCCCCTCGGTTTAGGCCATGCGGTTCTCATGTCTCAGAACCATGTGGGCGATGAACCCTTTGCCGTTCTTTTGGGTGATGACCTTATTGATCCCCGCGATCCAATTCTTGATCGAATGATTGAGATTCGAAACCAGTTTGGCGGCTCAGTTCTTTGTCTCATGCAGGTTCCGAGTGAAACCATTTCGCTCTACGGCTGCGTTGCCGTAGAAGAAGACAGCATTTCCGCTAGTTCTGGCAGTTCCAATTCACTCGTGGTAACCGATCTGGTGGAAAAACCTGATGTCGCTGACGCACCCAGTAATTACGCAATCATCGGTCGTTACATCCTTGATCCCGCCGTGTATTCGGTGCTCGCTGAAACGGAACCTGGCCGCGGGGGAGAGATTCAACTAACCGATGCCCTACGCGTACTTGCCACCATGCCGACCGAACAAGGCGGCGGTGTTCGGGGAGTGGTGTTTGAGGGTAGGCGTTATGACACGGGTGACAAACTCAGCTACTTGCAGGCCGTAATCCAACTCGCGAGTGAGCGCGAAGATATCGGCCCTGAACTCACCGAATGGCTGAAAGTTTTCTGCGCATCTTCGCGCGAGCAAACGTGACCATCACAGGTTTTTGGCCAGTCGTTTTAACCGATGGCGATCTCATTTTGCGGCCCCTGCGCTATTCCGACAGGAGCGCATGGAGAGAAGTTCGTCGTCGAAATGGTGATTGGTTGAGCCCGTGGGATGCCACCTTGCCCCCCGAAGGTAAAAGTCAGGGTTTCCGCCCCCCTTCTTTTTGGTCCATGGTCCGCATCATGCAACGGGAAGCGCGCGAGGGGCGCGCATTACCTTTTGCGATTGAGTTCGAAGGTTCATTCGTTGGACAATTAACGGCAGGAGGTATCTGGGGTGGCTCATCTCGGGGTTGTTTTTTTGGATATTGGATCGATCAGGCCGTTGCGGGTCGTGGACTCATGTCCAGATCGGTTGGATTAGCCACGAATTATTGTTTTGATGTCATGAAAATGCATCGCATTGAGATCAACATTCGCCCAGAAAACCTGCCATCTCGAGCCGTTGCAGAGAAATGCGGCTACACGGAAGAGTCATTTCGGCCGCGCTATCTGCACATTGATGGCGACTGGCGCGATCATGTGTCCTATGTGCGCTTTCGCGACACGCCGGGCTAAAAGTGCGCAATGCTAAAGGAATTCACTTGCGAGTTCTAACGTTACGCATGTGACAGGATTGATCTACGTAGCGATCATCGCTCTGTGGGCTGCTGTTCTCATTCCAATCTGGCTCAAGAGACACGATCAGGTCAGCGAAGTGCGATCGACTGCCCGATTTAGCTCTGCCATGAAGTCACTTGGTGACCGTGGAGCCGCTGAAGAGAAGGCACGTCAAGCGTCACACCGCGCATCACACCGCGAATCACAATCTGGGGAGAGCAACAGGGGATCACGAAATTCGAAGTTGGGCCGCAGTCACGCAAGCGTCGTGGCAGCCAAGCGACGAACCATGGTGTTGGGCGCACTCACGGGGCTGGTCTTCCTGACTCTTGTGGGATCCATTCTCGGGTTCGTTCTCATTGCAATCCCCGTAGTTTTTGCCCTCCTATTGGGTGCTTTTGTTGTTGCATCTGCCATGACCGCGTCTCAGCGCACATCCAAGTCAGCCCGTTCACCACGTCTTGAGAGTGTTCCCACTCGCACACAGGATGCCCGCCGGACCAAGCGTGCAGAACCCATGCCTGCGCACGAGCGCGCCGAGAACCAGCTGTCTGAACTGGAGGAGTTCGCCGCTTGGGACCCATGGGAAGAGGACGACTCGTGGGATGCGGTGCCTCAGACACTTCCCAGCTATGTAAGCGCACCACGGGCCACGGCCGTACCTCGCAATATTGAGCGCGATGGCGACTGGTCAGGTGAAGCCATGATGGAAGCTGCGCGAACAATGCAACGTCCAGCAGTAAAGGCAGAGAATTTGGTGCGTAATCCGGTTGCTAACTATGCCGACTCCACCGCTGAAATCCCCATCATCCGAGCCAACGCCCCCTATCAGGCTCGCGCGGTCAACGAATAAGCCTTTCGCTGCTAGTGTTTCACCCCGTTAGGGGCTGTGGCGCAGTTGGTAGCGCGTCTCGTTCGCAATGAGAAGGCCAGGGGTTCGAATCCCCTCAGCTCCACTTTTCGAACCCTCGTGATGCACCGACAGTTTTCATTCGCGAGACGGTTCCAAGTACCGTAAAATTACGGTATCGGTGGCGCAACCTTGTGTGGCAGACTAGGCCAAATGTATGGGATTAGGCGGAGCCTCTAGTGACTGGTAGATCTAGGTTTCTCGCCTTCTTAGTGGCAGTCTGCATGTGCATTGCGGGTCTTTCGTTGACCGTGACAGCTGCGCAGGCCGCGGCTCCAGGAACACCCGCCAATGTCACCGCCGAGGCGAGAAATCAGTCACTTGCCGTTTCTTGGGATGCGGCAACAGGCGCACTTTCGTACATCGTCGCCGCAGTCGCAGGTGTGACAGAGGTGGCATCGTGCGCTTCAACCACTACGAGTTGCGTGCTCACTGGTCTGACGAACGGGGTCACGTACAGCGTTAACGTTGGCGCAGTAAATTCAGAGGGAATTACTGTTGCTTCATCGATCACGGGGATACCTTCGGTGGCCGCCCCAGGGGCGCCACAAGATGTGTCAGCCTCGCGAACCGATGGAACCATCAGGGTGGAGTGGTCGGCGCCGAGTTCCGATGGCGGAGCAGATATTTCTAGTTACACCGCGAGCGCGTACACCTCGGATTCTGGGGGCACCGCGGTTGCGTCGTGTTCAACGAGTGGCACGGACTGCAGCATGACGGGTCTGTCCAATTCCGTGACGTATTACCTGTCCGTCGTAGCCACGAATGAAGCAAGTCTCAGCGGTTCGGCCTCGGGCCGCGTTACCGCTAGCAATCCATCATCTCCCACATCACCGAGGTCGGTGAAGGTTGTTCGGGGGAATGGCTACGCCGTAGTGACATGGTCCGCGGCTTCATCTTTGGGTGTCTTGAGGCCGGTGACCTATACGGCTCGCGGGTATCTCTCGGAAACTGGTGGAGAACCGATTGCCACGTGTCAACCGCTGACCTCCAAACTCACCTGTCATTTGGGTCCGTTGCCCAATGGCACGACTTATTACGTCGATGTAATTGGTTCGAATGTCTTAGTCCAGGGAACGCCATCCTCACCGCGAGTTGAGGTGATCACCGCGACAGGGCCTGAGGTGCCGCGATCAGTGATAGCAGTGCAAGTGGGTGGAGACGTTGTTGTCAACTGGCAGGTTCCAGTTTCAGACGGTGGTTTGCCGATTACCAACTATGTTGCCAAAGCTCACTCGGCCGTCTCGGGGGGCGTGGTCAAGGGCCAGTGCCAAACCAGCGGAGATATTTGCACGATAAAGGACCTTGAAGATGCACCTGTCTATGTCGATGTGTATGCAGTAACAGGCGAAGGCTCAGGTCAACCTTCCACACCAAGGGTGCGCGTCATCCTCTATGACCCACCTGGCCAAGTGAATGCGGTCGCTGGAACTCCGGTGGAAAAAGGAATCCGGGTTTCATGGCAACCACCCAATGACAATGGCCGCAAGCCGATTATTTCTTACACGGCCAGGGCATGGGATTCCGCAACGGGCGGCACGCTCGAAGGTGAATGCCTTGTTACTGCAAGCCAGGTGAAAAATGGTGAAGCCAAAGCAGGCTCACAGAACCGTATTGGCTGTCCCATTAATGGCTTGCGCAATGGCGAGCTCTACTACCTAGAAGTACTCACCACGACGAGCGTGGACTCGGTGTCGACTGGCGACCGAGTTGGTGTGCGGGTGTCTCAGGACGATCCAACGGCACCGCGTGAAGTCACATTGCTTCCGGGTGATGAAGCAATCATGGCGACGTGGACCATTCCAGCCAATGACGGTGGTTCCCCCATTGATTCCTACACCGCTCGAGCTTGGTCTGATCAAGAAGACGGCCGTCTTATGTCAACGTGCAGTATGAATGATCCCGATCCAGAGGACTCGATCAATTTCTGTTTGCTCCAAGGTCTGGATGACTTTGAACCCGCCTGGATCGAAGTCATTGCATCTAGCGACCAGGGTCGCAGCAAATACACGGACCGCCAGTTATCAGAGCCCAAACCATCTGAGCCATATGCGCCTCAGGCAGTGCAGCTCTCGAGCCGTGACGGTGGAGTAGTGGTTCATTGGCTCCCACCAATTTATGATGGTGGGTATCCAGTGCGCAGTTACGTTGCCCGCGCATACGCGGCAAGCGATCGTGTGGTGGAGGTCGGACAATGTAACGTCAAGATTCCGAATCTCAGTTGCGCAATCTCGGGCTTGGCCGATGCCCAACATGTGTGGGTGGTGGTGTCTGCTGTTAACACAATTGGACCTGGTGCTATCTCCTCTCCGATTGACACGACGGCTGTGCCGGCAATTCCTCTTGAACCAACCGATGTTGCGGGAGAAAGAATCAAGAACAAGATCACCGTTACCTGGACCGCGGTCCCAAAGTTTGAGGGTCGAGAGGTCCTCGGTTACCAAACGAATGTGTGGAATGCGGCCGCTGGCGGCAAGGTCGTTGGAAGGTGCAAAACAACCACACAAACCACATGTACGGTCAATAAGGTGAAGACAAAGGCACCACTATTCGTTGAAGTCAGGGCAACAAATGAACTTGGCCAAGCCCCGGCAGGAAACCGGGTCGCTGTCACCTCAATGTCATCGACATGACTGTCCAGATGAATCCGATTATTGGACGGTGGTTCCTGAGGGACAACTTGGAATTTTAATGTCGGTTTGGTACCTGCGGGACCCGTCAAGGAGAAGTATGTTCGGGCGCTCTCGCAGCGTGTTTCATTTGAAACCTGAGTTTGTTAAGCCAGAAGTTTGGCATAAAACGCAATGATGAGAGGAGGTTCGTTGATGTCTATCGCAAAATCAATGTTCATGGGTATCTCTCGATTTGTGGCAAAGTTGAAGGCCCGATCGATTTCTCAACCGGGCCTTCAACTTTTTGAGCGATTAGCTGATTGAAGCGCCTGTACCGGCAAGCCACGAATTGACCGTGTCCTTGTTTGCTGCAATCCACTTCTGTGCTGCTTCCTGCGGTGTCATGCCACCCTCAATGTCCGCAGCGACCATGTTCTGGTCGTCATTGGTCCAGTTGAAGTTCGCAACAAGAGTTGCAAATGGTGAACCCGACTCGACGAGCTCAGTTGTCGCGAGCTTCATGAGTGGCGACTCGGGGTAGTCGGTCATACCGCTAGCCTCAGCTGGGTCAGTCCAGTCGTTGGCTGGGAAATTAACGCGAGCCAAGTCAACCTGAGCCAAGAAGTTCTGTGGCTCGTAGAAGTATCCGAGGGCTGCTGTTTTGTTGTCCGCGGCCTGAGTGAAGAGCTCGATGAGCGCAGCTTCAGATCCCGTTGAGACAACTTGGTAATTCAAACCATAAGCATCGATGATCTTCTCACCGATTGTGGTGTAACCGGGAGGGCCTTCGTACCAAGCTCCCTTGTCACCTGTCTCAGGTGTCTGGAATAGCTCGGCGTAGTCATTGAGCTTCGTTCCATCGGTTATATCTGGGTATTCATCAGCCATCCACTGAGGGACGTACATGCCAATGAGGCCAACGTTTCCGTTGGTGCCGACTTCTTGGATTGCTCCACGGTCAACCCACTCTTGCCAGCGGCCGCCGCCCCAATCTTCAACGATCACATCGATGGAGCCAGCTTCCATGGCGTCATAGGTGACGCCGGCTTCCTCGAGTTGCGTTTGCTCAATCGTGCAACCAAGTGCGTCCTGAGCAACTTCGGCTACGACCTGCGCAGAGGCGGTGTAACCAACCCATCCATGCATGGCGATTGCCCAGTCACCGCATGCCGCGACTTCTTCTGCTGCTTCTTCAGTAACTGCTTCTTCAGTAGCGACCGCCGCCTCTTCAGTTGCGGTTTCAGTGGCTGCGTCATTGACGCTATCGCCACAACCTGCGAGCACAAGACCTGCAACTGCCAACAGTGGCAACGCAGCCATGCGCTTGGTGAGGTTTCTCCTCATTCGGTTTCCCCTTCTATCCCGCTCACCCGATTTGAGTGAGCTCTAACTCCGCCGCGCACTTGCGTGCGCGATCCGGTCCATCACAATCCCAAGAAGCACGATAGCCAGCCCTGCGGCTAATCCCTTTCCTTGGAGCTCTGGTTTCGACGCTCCTTGAAGAACCAAGTAGCCTAAGCCGCCCGCTCCAACAAGTCCGCCAATTACGACGACGGCCAATACGAAAATTAAACCCTGATTCGCCCCCAAAAGTAGGGACTTCTTGGAGGCTGGAAGTTGCACTTTCGTAACAACTTGGGTGGTGCTGGAGCCCGATGCAATTGCCGCCTCCACCATTTCCTTAGGTACACCGCGAACGCCGTCTGCCACGACGCGGACAACGACGGGGGCCGCGTAGAAGACTCCGCAGACGATTGCCGCGAAGCGGGTTGGACCAAAGAGGGCCAGAACGGGCACCAAGTACACGAAGGCGGGCAATGTTTGCCCAGCGTCGAGGAACGGTTTGAGTATTCGTTCGAATTTTGCATTGCGCCCAGCAGCGACACCCAGCACTACACCAATCAACATAACGATTGTGGTCGCAATGAGAACCTGGGTGAGCGTAATCATGGTGTCGTTCCACAGGCCAATCCAAACAATAAGCAGTAATAGAATGGCAGAGAGGATTGCAACGGTGCGTCCCCCAATGATTGCAGCTATCACTGAAATCATGATGATGGTGAGATACCAGGGCGCATCGGCCAAAAGGTATTCAATGGGATTCAGAATATTGAGAGTGAAGACCTCATTGAATGAAGTTGTCAAGAAATAGAAAGTGGTTGTGAACCACTCGGTGATGGCATCGAACCAGTTACCAATTGGATCTCGAAAATCAAGGGACTCAGGGAATACTGCCGCCCAGAGTTGCTGGCGAGAGATCATGATGGCAACAATCGTTGCGATTGCCGCAGCTCCGAGGGAAAGGCGCCTCACGAGCAAAGGTTTCCCTGTCAGTGGAATCTGATTGCTGTGAACGACGGCCGCAGTTGTCGACCGGTCCAGCATCACGGCAATAAAGACCACTGCCAGACCCGCGGTGACACCATCGCCGATATTTCGAATAGAAAGCGCCTGAAGGACAGGTTCGCCCAGACCGGGTGCACCAATTAGTGCAGCGATGACCACGAAGGAAAGTGCTGCCAGAGTCGTCTGATTGACGCCAAGGATGATTGTTCGCTTGGCCATGGGCAACTGAACTTTGGTCAGTTTTTGCCAACGTGTGGAACCCATCGATTCAGCTGCCTCGATGGGTCCGTTCTGCAGGCTCCGAATTGCATGTGCAGTGATGCGAATACCGATAGGAATGCTGTAGATCATCGTTGCAATGGTTGAGGCCGCAATACCGATGAGGAAAACCAGTGCAAGTGGTGCTAGGTAGACCAGGGTCGGAAGGATCTGAGCGAGGTCAAGTACCGGGCGCACAGTTTTCATGACTCGGTCATTGAGACCCGCCCAAATTCCTATGGGAAGAGCAATCACCAATGAGAGCACGACAGCACCAATGGTCAATGCCAGGGTGTCCATGGAGTAGGTCCACATTCCAAGAACGCCGCACCCAAAAATCAACACCATGGAAAGCAGTGATGTGCGCCAGTTTGATGTTGCGAAAACTATGAAACCGATAAAGGCCAAAATCCCCACCCAGCCAATGACAGGGATCAGCGCACCTGGAGCAGGGTCCGATATGACTGCTCGGATGACTTCGACGAAACTTTCTATGCCTTGGCGGAACGGGTTGAAAATGTAAACAAAGATTGGATTCTCGGCCCGTGCCGCGCGAATATTCGCAGCAAACTGACCGAGTACTTCAGTGGTTGGGGTGTCCTCCGAGTTGCCAATATCAAGGGTGTGAACTCCCTTAAATATTCGACCAAGGACAAACCAAACAACAAGGAGCCCGACAATTAATACCCACTTGCGACGCAAAAACTCGGGAACGTGAGTGTCAATGTACGCTTTCATGCGTTGAGTTCCTCATTTATGTCCTCGGCAAAAACGGTGAGCAGCTCGTCGCGCCCAATGCAGCCAATGATTTCCCCGTTCTTTGCAATTGATATCGGATCAGGGTCACTCATAACCCGGTGCATTACTGATCGGACAATTGCATCATGCGGAATTGGCTGCGACGAGCTTGCGTGACCCCCGCTGATGGGTACCGCTATGTCAGCAACTCGGAGAACATGTGACTTGGGAATGTCGTTGGTAAAGTCAGAGACATAGTCATCTGCTGGGTTCAAAACCAATTCCGTGGGAGTACCAACCTGAACGATTGCACCATCGCGCATGATCGCGATGCGGTCACCGATTCGCATTGCTTCAGCGAGGTCGTGGGTAATGAACACCATTGTTTTGTTGAGGTCGTCATGCAGGCGGACGATTTCGTTTTGCATGTCCCTTCGGATCAGGGGATCGAGTGCGCTAAATGGTTCATCAAGGAACATGACTTCGGGGTCAACAGCGAGAGCGCGGGCTAGTCCAACACGTTGCTGCATGCCACCGGAGAGTTGTTCGGGATAGTGATTGGCGTAACCACTTAAGCCGACAAGTTCAATGACTTCATTCGCGCGGGCATGACGCTTGTCTTTTTTGACACCATTAACTTCAAGTGAGTAGGCGATGTTGTCAATGATTGATCGATGGGGGAGAAGACCGAAATGCTGAAACACCATGGAGAACTTAGTGCGTCGCAATTCACGCAGGCGGGACTTTGAAGCGGCAAGAATGTCTTCACCTTCAATGAAAACTTCACCGGACGTCGGCTCAATTAAACGAGTGAGGCAGCGGACCAACGTAGACTTTCCTGAGCCGGAAAGACCCATAACGACAAATACTTCACCGTCGGCGACGTCGAAGGAAACGTTGTTGACAGCGGCAACGCAACCGGTCTTTTCCAGAAGTTCAGGGCGACTCAAGTTCGCATCGGGCGTTCCAACAATTGCATTCGGAGTCGGCCCGAATACCTTCCACAGGTTTCGAACTGAGATCGCAGAATCGCTCGTGGTCATGATTGCTCCTTAGGCGCCAAACCAGCCACTGGGTGCTGGACTTGTGTTGTGGTAAACATGTTTGGCCTCGAGGTATTCGAGTAATCCATTTGGCCCCAATTCACGGCCAATTCCTGACTGTTTGAAGCCACCCCATTCAGCTTGTGGCACATAGGGGTGGAAGTCGTTGATCCAAATAGTTCCATGGCGCAAAGCATTTGCCACGCGTTGCGATTTTCCTGCATCCTGGGTCCAGACGGCGCCGGCGAGGCCGTAGTAGGTGTCATTCGCCAGTGCTATTGCCTGCTCTTCAGTAGTGAAAGTTTCAATGGTCACAACTGGCCCAAATGATTCATCCTGCACACACGACATATGAGTTGTGCAATTCGCGAGAATTGTGGGGGGATAAAAATAACCGGGACCCTCGGGGATCTCTCCGCCGCAAAGTAGCTCCGCTCCCTCGCTGACCCCCTTCTCCACGAACGTGTGCACTTTATTTCGATGCGCTTCACTGATCAATGCCCCTGTTTCGGCTGACTCATCGAATGGTCCACCGAGACGAATTTTCTTGGCACGCTCCACAAATTCTTGGAGGAATGAATGATGAATGGATTGCTCAACGATTAATCGAGAGCCAGCGGAACAAACTTGACCAGAATGCAAGAAGATTGCGGTCAGCGCGTTATCGAGAGCCGCTTCTAAGTCTGCGTCGGCAAAAATTATGTTGGGGTTTTTGCCGCCAAGTTCAAGCGCAACTTTTTTGATTGTTGCGGCAGCACTTGCCATGACACGTTTTCCGGTTTCCAATCCTCCGGTGAAAGAGACCATGTCAACCTTGGAGCTGCTTGTCAGAGTCTCACCAATGCTGGCACCTGCGCCGAGCACTAAGTTCCCAACTCCGGGGGGAAGGCCAGCATCGACTAACGCCTGCATAAACATGATGGAAGTGCTCGGAGTTAGTTCACTCGGCTTGAGCACAAAAGTGCAGCCTGCGGCAATTGCAGGTGCGACTTTCCAGACGGCTTGCAGCAGGGGGTAATTCCACGGGGTAATGAGTACTGCCACACCAACGGGTTCGTACTGAACGCGAGATTGAATGTGTGAATCACCAGTATCGACCGAGCGGCCAGAGAATGTGGGGCCAAGTTGCGCAAAGTATCGGAGACACCGAATTGAGTCAGCGATGTCGTAGCGGGCCTCAACAATTCGCTTGCCCGTGTCCATCGACTCGGCCTGAGCAAACTCTTCAAGTCGCTCTTCGATGAGATCGCCCGTTCGCTCTAAGATCGCGCCGCGTTGGATAACGGAAATCTGGGTCCACCAGCCTGAATCGAATGCGGAACGGGCCGCATCTATGGCCGCCTGAGCATCAGCGGGGCCAGCTTCATCAACCTTCTTGAACACTGTGCCATCGGCTGGGCAGATGATTTCACGTTCTGCACCATCGTGGGCTGCAACCCAGACCCCATTGATGTGCAGATCAGTCACGTGCCCGGCTCGCTTTCTGTTTTCGAGTGCATTGACTCGACTGGGTTGATGATTATGCCAATTTTTGATGCTGATAAAAGGCGATCTCCTCAGATGGGAGGGGATTGTTACCTTTGATGAGATCGGCTGCTTTTTCTGCGATCATCATGGTGGGGGCGTAAATATTTGCGTTGGTCACAACAGGCATCACGCTGGCATCAACCACGCGCACGCCCTCGATACCGTGCACCTTGAGTGAGTCGGGATGCACAACTGACATGTCATCGAGGCCCATTTTGCAGGTGCAAGATGGGTGGTAGGCGGTTTCGCCGTCTTCCCTGACCCACTCAAGGATTTCTTCGTCGCTTGACACGCTTGGTCCCGGTGAGATCTCTCCATCCGAGTATGGATCGAAAGCCGACTGACCTAAAATTTTGCGGGCGACATGGACAGCTTCAATCCACTCCCGCTTGTCTTCGTCTGTGGACAGATAATTGAACAGAATGGCGGGTGCTTGGGTAGGGTCGTTGCTCTTGATCTTGACGCTGCCACGTGCATTGGAATACATAGGGCCGATATGTACTTGGTAGCCGTGGCCACCCTCGGGTGCGGTGCCGTCATAGCGCACGGCAATGGGCAGGAAGTGGAACATCAGGTTGGGGTAGTCGACATCCTCATTGCTGCGTGCGAATCCTCCGCCCTCAAAGTGATTCGATGCGCCGGGACCTCTACGCAGGAACAGCCACGCGGCGCCGATAAAAGGTCTGCGCCAGAACGCTAAATTGGGATTGAGCGAGACTGGTTGCTTGCATGCGTGTTGAACATAAACTTCGAGATGATCCTGCAAATTTTCACCGACACCTGGAAGGTGATGTACCGTTTCCACCCCGACACTGTTGAGGTGCTCACTGTTTCCCACTCCCGAAAGCTGAAGCAGTTGTGGTGAGTTGATGGCTCCGCCACACAGAATGACTTCGTCACAGTCGAAGGCGACCCTTTTCTTTCCTCTGACGAGTGCATCAACACCTACAGCTTTCTTGCCTTCGAAACGAATGTTGGTGGCGAGGGTGCGTGTTTTCACCGTCAAATTTGTGCGATGCATCACCGGATGGAGATAGGCGCCAGCCGCAGAGAGGCGGCGCCCATTTCGCACGCTGCCATCAAATGGTGCGAAGCCTTCTTGCTGAAATCCGTTGACATCCTCGGTGAGTGGATAACCGGCTTGCTGCGCGGCACTGAAAAACGCTCCAAATAGTGGGTTTTTCACCTTGCCTTTGTTGACTTCCAGTGGGCCTGACGTGCCCCGCCACTCACTGTCACGACCCTTGGCATTTTCCATCTTTTTGAAGTAAGGCAGGCAGTGGGCGTAATCCCAGTTACTCATGCCCGGTTCCTTGGACCATTTTTCATAGTCCAATGGATTACCCCGCTGGAAGATCATTCCGTTGATGCTGCTTGAACCGCCTATTACTTTGCCTCGGCCCGCGGTCACCCGTCGATTGTTCATATGTGGTTCTGGCTCAGAGGAGTACATCCAGTCGTAGTGCTTGTTGCCAATTGGAAAGGTTAAAGCGGCAGGCATGTGAATGTAGACGTCCCACCACGAATCCATGCGTCCCGCTTCAAGCACGAGAACAGTTTTGTTGGGGTCTTCGCTCAGTCGATTTGCAAGTGCAGATCCGGCCGAGCCTCCACCAACAATGATGTAGTCGTACTTTTTATTCGCCATAAATTAGTCACCAAGTTCTGTGCGCCGACGGTTTACGTATTCCAACAGTTCCTGTTCCATAGCAGAGTCCATGGCTGGCTTTTCGTATTCCTCGATTTTCTTCTCAGCAATCTCCGCCGCGCGCACTGCCGTGTCCTTGGACCCGTTGCGCGTCCACCGTTCGAAGTTGTCTGAACTGGACAGGAATGGGCGGTAGAAGCAGTCCCGAAAGCGTTCCATTGTGTGCATGGCTCCAAGGAAGTGGCCGGCGTGGCCGACTTCCTCATGCGCACCGAATGCGAGGGCTTCGTCGTCAAAATGAATTGGAGTGAATTCATGTTGCAATGACTCAAGAATTTGGACGTCGATGACGTACTTTTCAATGCTCGAAACGAGCCCGCCTTCAAGCCACCCAGCAGTGTGCATGACGAAGTTTGTGCCCGAGAGGAATGTAGGCATCATGGTCATCATGGATTCATAGGCTGATTGTGCATCGGGTACCTGTGATGAGTTCAGTCCGCCGCCGCCACGGAATGGCAACTTAAAGTGCCGGGCAATTTGACCGGTGGCAAGTAATCCAATGCCGGATTCAGGGGTTCCAAACTGGGGTGAGCCCGACTGCATATCAATATTAGAAAGGAACGAACCAAATACAACAGGCGTTCCAGGTCGCACTAATTGGGCGAGTGCGATACCCGTGAGTGCCTCAGCGATTTGCTGTGCGAGTGCTGAGGGGATAGAGACGGGTGACATGGCGCCCATGAGTAGAAACGGTGTGCAAATAACGGGCTGCCCTGCGCGCGCATATTCCATGAGGGAATCGAGCATGCGGTCGTCCCACCGAAGCGGAGAGTTGCAATTGATCAAGTTGATGCAGAAGGGGGTCTCTTCAATCGCTGCTCGACCTCCGAACACGATTTCACCCATTGCGAGCGTATCTTTTGCGTTAATTTCACTGACCACGTTGCCCATGACGATTTTGTCGGTCAAAGTAAAGGCAGCAAAGAGCATGTCTAGGTGTCGAGAATCTAGGGCAGCATCGCCTGGCTCGACCACTACACCACCAACGCTGTCCATAGCCTTGAATGACTGCGCAAGTTTGGCAAAGTCGCGGAAGTCATCCATGGAACCCTCACGGCGGACATCACCGCGGCGGAAAAACGGCGGACCGTAAACACTTGAGAACACCATGTTGTCCCCACCGATAATGACGTCATTGGCATGGTTGCGAGCTTGAATGTTGAATTGGCTAGGAGCTTTAGCCACCTGTTCGAGCACGAATTCAGGGTCAAAGAAAACTTTTTCGCCGTCAACGCGTTGACCAGCCGCCTTGAACATTTCAACGGCTTCGGGCTTGGCAAACTCAATGCCCAGTTCGCTGACGATCCGGCGCCAGCCTCGATCGAGGGTGGCCATGGCCTCTGGCGAGAGGATCTCGTAACGCGGCATCGAGTTGGTGAACATCGGACTCCTTGGACGACGGTGGGATCTAGCTTTAGGTTCGAGCTTTAGGTTCGAAGTATGAATTTGTGGGGTAACTATTTTTCACAATGCTCTTGCGCCTGAGCAGATTCGAGATCTAGACTCAGTTATGGAACAACTGTTTCATAATGTGGATCATTTGTGTACCGATTTCGAAAATTTTCTTTGCAGAGGTATCTAAAGGGGTATCTAAGAGGAGGCGAGGATGGCCAGTCCCACCGGGACCCAAGCGGTTGACCGCGCTTTAAGCCTGCTGACCATGGTTATGGAGTCTCCGCGGGCGATTTCCTTTGGCGACCTCCAGGAAATGAGTGGGCTGGCCAAAAGCACCCTTTCGCGGTTGCTTTCCAGTCTGGAAAATTCCGGACTTATTAGTCGGAACTCACAGGGTGCCATCCGAGCAGGATCATCCTTGACCCGATTTGCCTATTCACACCTGCCCAATGAAGAACTCATTGACTTTGCGGGCCCGAGCATGGATGCCTTGGGCCAGGCAACGGGGGAAACCATCAATCTCGCTGTCCTCTTGGGGGATGAAGTTGAGCAAATCAGCCAGGTTGATTGCACTTTTCATATTGGTGGCGTGAATTGGGGTGTGTCCCGCGTACCGCTTCACTGCTCGGCACTGGGCAAAATTTTCCTGGCGTACGGTGCAACGCTCCCGGAGGGTCGCTTAGCACGCTTGACTCCACGGTCAATCACAAATCGAAAGGTCCTTGAGGCTGAACTCGAAGAGACGCGCACCCGCGGTTGGTCACTAGCAGATTCCGAACTGGAGGTGGGCTTGATCGCTATCGCGGCACCAATTTTCATTGAGACGGGCGAGATAATTGGCGCACTTTCGATTTCGGGTCCAACAATGCGCATGACTCGTGAAGTGAGCATGGAGTACGCGGATTTATTGCTCGAGCAGGCTGCTTTGGTGTCCGAAAAATTTGGTTATCTCATGGTGCCGAATGGCAAATTTCCAGCAACACCGGATCAAGTTATTGATCACAACGCAATGAATCACAACGCAACGAATAATCCATTAGTTAGTCAACAATCCCCTGCTCCCCAGCCGGAGCAGGATCGCAGAAGGGTTGGTGCCGCATGACACCAGACGACGTCCTCAAGGGTCTCTACGACGAAACAATGGTGGGCAATGCGCCAGCCGTTTTGGAGTTGACCAATAAGGGTCTTGAAATCGGCATGACTCCCGAGACAATTCTTTTCGACGCACTGATTCCGTCACTGGAGGAAGTAGGTGCTCGCTTTGAGCGCGGAGACTACTTTGTGCCAGAGATGCTCATTGCTGGTCGGGCAATGTCAGGGGCGCTCGATGTCTTGCGTCCCCTGCTTGCCCAGACCGGTGTGGAGAGCGTTGGGACATTCTTGATGGGAACGGTTAAAGGCGATGTTCATGACATCGGCAAAAATCTGGTCAACATCATGCTGGAAGGCGCAGGTTTCCAAGTTATTGACATTGGCGTTCAGGTCCCACCAGAAAAATTCATTGCAGCCATTGAGGAGCACAATCCAGACATCGTTGGCATGTCAGCATTCCTCACCACAACGATGCCTATGTTCAAAGCTAATATCAACGCCATTGAGAAAGCTGGGTTGCGCGACAAAGTCATCATTATGGTTGGTGGAGCACCGGTCACCCAGGAGTATGCGGATGTGTGCGGCGCTGACGGGTACGCCGCTGATGCGGCAACTGCTGTCCGTCGGGCCAAGGAACTTATCGCAACGAAGCGTGCTGGTTAATTCCTGTGCGAAAGTTGTTGCCCATGGTGGAGCACGCCATGAAAAAGCCCATTTGGGATTGCCGCATGTGCGGTCAATGTGTGCTGCATTCCACGGGGATGACCTGTCCCATGACCTGTCCCAAAACTTTGCGCAACGGCCCATGTGGCGGTGTGCGAGAGAACGGCAACTGCGAAGTCATCCCTGAAATGCAGTGCGTGTGGGTGAAGGCAAATGATCGCGCGGAGAATATGCCGCTTCTGCCCAAGTCATGGCGAGAGGAAATAAGCCACTTGCGCCCGCCGGTTAATAACGCACTGAAGGGTGACTCCTCGTGGCTCAATTTGGTCAACGGCAAAGACCGTGAAACACCTGACGGTTGGATCGGCATCGAGCACAAGGAAGCGCATTGATGTCCTTCGATTCCCTTGTGAAAAATAGGGCTAGGCCAATCGTGACGGCTGAGTTCCCCTCCATTAATGGGGGAACCCTGGACCAGGTAGCACGCGAATGGGAGCGGCTAGGCCCACTCGTTGATGCGGTTAACGTGACAGACAACCCCGCAGCTCATGCACACTCTTCGAATGTCTCGGTTGCAATTGCCCTTCAAAACCTTGGCGCTGATGTGATCATGCAGGTTGTTTGCCGGGACAAGAACAGGCTCGCAATACAGGCAGACATTGTGGGTGCGGCTATGCATGGCGTGCGGACTATTTGCGCGCTGACGGGTGACGATGTCACCGCGGGAGATGAACCAGAAGCGCGCAGGGTTTTTGATCTAGACGGACCGCAACTCATCTCTGTGGCCACGGGACTTTCACAGGGAACGTTTCTTTCCGGCCGCAAAGTCACTGATCACAAAGAACTTCTTGTGGGTGGTGTTGAAAATCCATTTGCACCCCCAATGCAGACACGAATAAAGCGTGCGCGAATGAAAGTGGATGCAGGCGCTAAATTTTTGCAACTTCAGATTGGTTATCAACCTGAAATGCTCGAGGAATTTATGGCAGGCATTGTGGCCAACGGCGTAACTCAAGATGCCGCAATCATTCCCACGGTTATTTTGACCAAAAATTCACGTGCGTTGAATTTTATGAATGACAAAGTTGCAGGGATTGTCGTCCCTCAAAATGTCATTGATCGGGTCGCGGAATCCGAAGATCAACCCGAGGCGTCATATCAACTGGTAAGGGATTCGGTGGAGCATGCGCTCTCTTTGCCAGGAGTGGCGGGAATTCACATCACAGATTTTCGGCACGACGACACCGTTGCTCGACTTGTATCCGATTTTAATTTAGGTCCACAACACAACTAGCCCACCTAGCAAAAGGAAGCAATCCATGCACACAACAGTGAGTTCAGCGACAAAGACGGTAACCATTGGACCGGATCAGCCCTTTTGCATTATTGGTGAGCGTATTAACCCGACGGGCCGCAAAATTTTCCAAGAACAACTGCGCGCAGGGGACATGAGTGCAGTTGAGAAAGATGTTTTGGATCAGGTAGCAATGGGCGCGACCATGCTCGACGTAAACATGGGGGCGCCATTGGTTGATGAAGCTGAATTGCTGGCCAAAGCCGTAACCATGATTCAAGAGCTCACCGACTTGCCGTTGTGTATTGATTCATCTGTCGTCGAGGCCCTAGAGGCAGGGCTGGATGCCTACAAAGGCAAGGCCCTGGTGAACTCCATAACCGCTGAGGACGAGCGCATGGAATTGATTTTGCCGCTGGTCAAGAAGCATGGAGCGGCCATCATCGCCTTGCCAAACGATGAATTCGAGATCCCTGAAGAACCAGAGCGTCGGCTTGAGCTGACCAAGTACATTGTTGAACAGGCAACCGGAAAATACGGGATACCTATCGAGGACATCGTTATTGATCCACTCGCCATGCCCATTGGTGCCGACTCTCAAATGGTTGTTCGGACTCTGAAGACAATCGAACTCATCCGCGACACATTTGATTTGAATATGACCCTGGGTGCATCCAATGTCTCATTCGGAATGCCAGACCGTCACGCCCTCAACGCGGTATTCATCCCCATGGCAATGAAAGCGGGCCTGACCAGCGCAATCATGGATGCCCGAACGGAAAAGATCGTGACTGCCGTTCGCGCCGCCGATTTGATGATGGGCAATGACGAGTGGGGTGCTTCTTGGATCGCGTTACATCGTGCCAAAGAAGCGGCCAAAGCGTAAATAGTGCATTCTTCCGCTATGGAGCAATCACCTGACCTGGATTTCGATTCAGGCACCCTGATTGCTGATCCCGGCCCCGAGGTGCCGCACCCCGATGAACCAAGCACTGATGAGCCAACCCGCATCGGAATTGCTTTTGAGCCCAGTGGCAAAACGGTTCGTGTCCCATTGGGTGTCACCGTGTTTGACGTGGCAAGTTGGAATGCCATTGCGGTGGACTCCACCTGTGGCGGTCACGGAACCTGCCGCAAGTGCCGGGTTCAGATTCTCGAGGGCGAAATGCCTAGTGGGTCAGCTGATGCACGAGCCTTCACTGAGGAGGAGTTAGAGCAAGGCTGGCGCCTCGCATGTCAGGCCTGTGCTTTCAATGACCTCAAGGTGCATGTCCCTGAACTCACCACGCGACCTAAAGCCTCAACGGTCGGAGTGGGCCGCCAGGTAATTCATCGGCCAACTCTGCTCAAGCGATACTTGCAGCTGCCCGAACCAGATCTGGTTGATCAACGTCCTGATCTTCGACGCGTCCTTGACGGCATCACAGACATGACCACAAATGTGGACCCCATGTTGCTACGAACACTTCCAACAGTCTTGCGCAAAGCGAACTTTGAGGTAACTGCCGTAGTGGTTGATGACATGCTCGTTGCGGTCGAGTCAGGGGACACGACGGACAAGTTATATGGCATTGCATTTGACCTCGGAACTACAACGGTCGTTGCCACTCTATTGGATCTTTCTAATGGAATGCCGCTTGCTGTTTCTTCCATGTTGAACATGCAGCAGCAATTTGGTGCTGACGTCATCAGTCGAATCAGTGCAACAATGCTCGATCCCAATAAACTTTTTGATCTGCAGCGTTTGGCTCACGAAACTTTGGATCAACTCACGGGTGAGGTGTGCCAAGAAGCTGGAATTGAACGCGTTGATGTCTATCAAGTAGCTCTCGCAGGTAATGCGACCATGGTGCAAATCGCTTTAGGCATTGACCCAGAACCCCTTGGTGTTGCTCCATTTATTCTTGCGGCCGAGGACTATCCTGATGTGCGCGCAATGGAGTTGGGCGTCAACATCAATCCGCGAGCTCGTGCAACATTGTTCCCCGCGCTTGGCGCATATGTCGGTGGCGACATTGTTTCTGGCGCTCTGGCCTCCGGTATGGATCGCGATCAGAGGGTGCGTCTGTTCATTGATGTGGGCACCAACTGCGAAATGATTCTTGGCAATTCCGAAAAACTTTTGGCCACCGCTGCGCCTGCAGGGCCGGCATTTGAGGCTGCCTCCATAAAGTGCGGTATGCGCGCAGCACCTGGTGCGATCGAAGTTGTTGCCATTGATCTTGATGGAGTGAAGCTGGGGACAATTGATTCTGTACCAGCGGTTGGAATTTGCGGGTCGGGATTGGTTGATGCAGTCGCTGAACTTGTAAAAGTCGGGTTACTCGATGGGTCTGGTCGCTATGTCAGCGATGAGATCGCACAGAGCGTCAGTCCGGCTCTTGCCCAACGACTTGTCATGCGCGGTCAGGAACGAATTTTCATGTTGACCGAGCCCGGCGAGCAGGAGGTGTTCCTGTCTCAGCGCGATGTGCGCGAACTTCAATTTGCCAAGGCTGCCATCTCAACAGGTTGGGCCATTTTGCTCGAGGAGTACGGCATCGAGCAAAAGGATGTGCAACAGGTGCTCCTGGCAGGTTCATTTGGCAGTTACCTATCGGCCAAGAGTGCAAAGGCAATTGGTCTGGTACCCGATATTGCTACAACGCGAATCCTTAGCGCTGGAAATGTCGCTGGTGAGGGAGCAAAAATGGTGCTCCTGTCGGGTTCTGAACGCAATGGGGCTAAATCGCTCATGAATTTGGTGCGCTACGTCGAACTATCTGACCGCGAAGACTTCAATGACCGCTTTGTGGGAGAACTCGCTTTTCCTGGGTAATTCGCACCTAAAGCCCAAAATGGGCAAAGGGGTTGCGCAGACTTATATATAACTGATATATCTATCCCGTGACTTTGACACAGGAGGCTTATGAGGGGCTTCGCACCCTGATATGCACGGGGGAGTTGGCTCCTGGCGATGTTGTCTCGGAGCCTGCCTTGCAGGAATCTCTGGGGCTTGGGCGCACTCCCATTCGTGAGGCGATCCGCATGCTCGCGGCCGAACACCTCATTGAGATTTTCCCTCGCCGGGGGATGTTCGTAGCTGGAGTGGACCCCCGAAATTTGCGGGCCATGAGCGAGGTTCGGGCAATCTTGGAGCCCATGGCGGCGCGTCTTGCTGCGGAGCGCAGGACAAGCGAAGACCTTATGAATCTGCGAACCGCTCGTAATGAACTTGAGGTGTTGGAGAACAGCAACTTGAGTGATCAGGAGCGTGCATTGATTGATCTGGATTCACGCATTCATCACTACATTTACCAAGCAACAAAGAATACGTACCTTGCCGCAGATCTTGATCGCTATTACATGCACTCACTTCGAATTTGGAATCTCGGATTGGGACGCATTGGACATTTGCGCCAAGCGGTGCTCGAACACAAGGAATTGGTCGAGGCCGTCATAGAAGGTGACAGTGACCAAGCGTTTAACGTGATGAACAAGCATGTTTGTGAGTTCGAAGCCGAAATGGCACAAGCAATATAAAAAAATCGTCTGCACAGAATGCAGAACATTATGAAAGGGAAACACATGAGTGATCTGCCTAGCTCCGCCAAGGCTGTAATTATTGGAGCAGGAATCGTGGGCAACTCCGTTGCCTTCCATCTCGCCGACCTCGGCTGGCGCGATCTTGTGCAAGTTGACAAGGGACCGCTACCCAACCCGGGCGGTTCGACAGGTCACGCATCAAACTTTATTTTCCCCACGGACCACGGCAAGGAAATCACCCAACTCACCGCAGACAGCGTGCGCCAATACAGGGAAATGGGTGTCTTCACCGAATGTGGCGGCATTGAAGTGGCTCGTACACCCGAGCGCGTTCAAGAATTGCATCGTCGGATGGCTTCTGCAAAATCATTTGAAATCGAGGACACAGAAATCATCACACCGGCACGTGTGAAGGAACTTGTTCCATTCATTGACGAGTCTGTAATTCTCGCAGGCTTTTACACTCCAAGCGTTGGCGTTGTTGACTCGCTCAGGGCGGGCACGATCATGCGCGAAAAGGCAATGGCGCTCAATGCGTTAACGGTCTCCGCAAACACCGAAGTCCTCGACATTGAAGTCACCAACGGCAAGGTCAGCGGTGTGGTCACGGACAAAGGCACTATCAAGACCGAATGCGTCGTTATCGCCTGCGGTTGCTGGAGTCCCAAGATCGCCGCAATGGCAGGGGCATCCATTCCGCTGACACCAGCGGTTCACCAGATGAAGGACATTGGCCCAGTTCCTGAATTCGCCGATGCCAAGGGTGATATTGAGTACCCCATTGTTCGCGACATGGACACAAACATGTACGAGCGTCAGCATGGAACAGGACTTGAGGTTGGGTCCTACGCTCACCGACCGATCCTGCACGACGTTGATGAAATTCCTTCCAATGCCGAAGCGGCCCTTTCACCAACCGAGATGCCATTCACCCAAAAAGACTTTGATCTGCAGGATGAGCACTCCTATGAACTCATGCCCCAGATCATTGGTAACGAGAGCGTTGGTCAAAAGTACGCCATCAATGGCTTGCTCTCATTGACACCTGATGGCATGCCCATTCTGGGTGAGACCCCTGAGGTCAAAGGCCTGTGGTCAGCCGCTGCAGTCTGGATCAAAGAGGGGCCGGGCGTTGGGCGCATGATGGCCCAGTGGATGGTTCTCGGTGAGCCAGAGATCGATCTGCACCAATCAAATGTTGCACGCTTCTATGACCACCACAAGACCCGCACACACATTCGTGCGAGAACATCTGAAGGTTTCAACAAGACCTACGGAATCGTGCATCCTGCGGAGCAGTGGGACAGCAACCGCAATGTTCGCCTTTCGCCTTACTACGAGCGCGAAAAGGCCCTGGGTGCAGTCTTCTATGAAGGAGTTGGCTGGGAACGTCCATTCTGGTACGAGGTAAATGCTCCGTTGGTCGAGAAATTCGGTGATGCTGTTATGCCTCGCACTGCAGAGTGGGAGTCACGTTGGTGGTCACCGATCATCAACGCAGAACACTTGCAAATGCGCGAAACTGCTGGTCTCGTTGATCTCTCTGCGTTCGCTATTTTCGATGTCACAGGTCCTTCGGCACTCGACGTTGTACAGAGGGCGGCATTGCGTCAAATGGACGTGGCCGTTGGCAAGGTTATTTACACGCCGGTATTGAAGCCCAATGGTGGCTACCAGTCCGACCTCACCATCATGCGCCTTGGCCACGACCACTTCCGCGTGGTGACAGGTGGAGCGCACGGCATGGCGGATCTCAAGTGGTTCCGTGATCACTTGCCAGCAGATGGCACCGCATCCGTCTCAGACCTGACGTCCGCGATGTCAACAATTGGAATCTGGGGGCCCAATGCCCGAAAGATCATGGAAAAAATCACCAGTGCGGACATGTCGCATGAAGGATTCCCATTCGGTACCTGCAGAATCATTGAGATTGGAACGCAGCGCGTGCTTGCATCGAGAATCTCTTATGTCGGTGACCTGGGCTGGGAGCTCTACATTCCCGCAGAGCAGGGCGCGAAACTTTGGGATGCCGTGTGGGATGCAGGGCAAGAATTCGGTTTGATCCCGGTCGGCATTGGGGTCTACGGCACAACAGGTCGTTTGGAAAAGGGATACCGCGCTTATGGCGCTGAACTTGATTCCGAGTACACCGTGCTGGAGGCAGGCATGGCTATGAAGAAGGTCAAAGACCAAGACTTCACGGGTAAAGCAGCGCACTTGCGACATCGCGATGAACCTGTGGTTGCGCACATGTGCGGTCTGACCATAACTGATCACGCCAGCTCAACAGGTGAGAAGCGCTACCCACTTGGTGGAGAACCCATTCTTACCAAGGATGGCCAACCCATCACCGATGCGAAGGGTCGCCGTTCATTTGCCACAAGTGCTGGCAGCGCGCCATCACTGGGCAAGCACATCATCATGGCCTACTTGCCCCCCGAGTATGCCGTCGAAGGGACCGAACTGCTCGTGGAATACATGGGCGAGCACTACCCGGTTGTTGTGGAGCGGACTGGCATCGCGGGTCTCTTCGACCCAACAAATGAACGGATCATGGCGTAATGGACATTGCTGTATGCATCAAACGAGTGCCGCTTCTTGGCAGTGCAATTGTGCTCACCGCAGACAACATGGCCATTGACACCTCAAAAGTCGGCTTTGGTCTGAGTCCGCATGAAGAATGCGCGGTTGAAGCGGCCGTGAAGTTGGTAGAAGAAAACGGTGGCTCTGTCACGCTCATCAACATTGGACACATTGATGGTGAAGAACAGATCCGGGAGCAAATGGCCATTGGCGCTGATCGTGCGATTTTGATTGACACCAATGGAGCGGAGCCTGATCCTCAGGCGGCGGCAACGGCGCTGGCCGACGCAATTAGTTCCGATGACACCAACTTTGATTTGGTGCTCATGGGTTCCGAGAGTGCGGATTACGGCGGCTCGCAAACGGGTATCCGTGTTGCTCACAAACTCGGCCTACCTGTTGTGACATCCGTCAAGGGGCTCAAGATTGATAGCGGCATAGCCACGTGCGAGCGCGCAGTCGGTTCAACCCGAGAGGTTTACACCGTCCCGCTTCCCGCAGTGATAACCGTGAAAGACGGTCTCAACATTCCACGTTATGCATCAGTACCAGGACGCATGAAAGCACGTAAAAAGCCCGTTGACATTAAACAGGTTTCATTTGCTGGTTCACGCATTACTACAAAGCAGTTGGTCGTTCCTGTTCAAGAGGCAAAGGGAGCAACAAACCTCGGCACAGGTGCCGAGGCAGCAGATGCCCTCGTTGAAGTCATGAAGCAGATCGGAGTTTTGTCATGATCCTGGTGTACGCAGAACATGATCGTGGAGAGCTCGACCCAGTAACTCTGCAAGCAATCTCAGCGGCCAAGGCGCTGGATGCTGATGTGCAAGCTGTAGTTGTCGGCCACGGCGCCAAGGACGTTGCGGCCGAACTCGCTGCGTTTGGTGCCGTGAGCGTTCACGTGGGCAATCACCCCGAACTGCTCGACTTCACTCCACGCGCACATGCGCGTGCTGTCAATGCACTCGTGACGGCCAATTCACCCCGTGCGGTGATTGCGGGTGGAACACCACGCGGAAATGAAGTACTCGGTCACTTGGCAGCAATGCGCGATGAACCATTCGCGAGCGAGTGTGTCTCCATTGAACTCGCCAGTGGAGATACCGCAGAAATCGTGCGTGCCCGCTGGGGGGGAAACCTGCTCGATGAGGCCACCGTGACATCAAGTCTGTTGATAGCAACGGTTCAGGCCCATGCTTTTGCCGCGACTTCCGCTGATGCCCCACTTTCGGTGAGCGAATTCGATGTTGAATTAGCCGACGGTGACGTTCTGGTTCGTGTCGAGGATCGTGTGGGTTCATCTGCAGGTGGAGTTGGCTTGGCTGAGGCCAAGGTTGTTGTTTCCGGCGGGCGTGGCATGGATGGCCCTGACGCATTTGTCATGTTGGAGGAAATCGCGGGTGTCATTGGTGGTGCGGTCGGTTGCTCCCGCGTGGTTACCAGCGCGGGCTGGCGGCCGCATGCGGAACAGGTGGGTCAGACAGGAACGAAAGTGGCTCCAGACCTTTACCTTGCTTGCGGCATCAGTGGTGCAACACAGCACATTGCAGGTTGCAAGTCTGCAAAAACGCTTATTGCGATTAATACCGATTCGCAGGCTCCCATCATGGGATTCGCGGACTACATGGTGGTGGACAATGTTCATACATTCCTCCCACTCTTTATTGAAAAATTAAAAGCCGCATCCAATTAGCGATCATCGCAGGGGAATGGAAAATTAAATGCCAAGTGATATCGACATCGCGCAAGCAGCAACTCTGCGACCTATCACAGAGATTGCAGCCGAGCTCAATATTCCTGAGACCGCTGTTGAACCATACGGTCGAACAAAGGCCAAAATTGATCTCGGTTGGTTAGCCACATTGCCAGAGCGTCAAAGCGCGCGGTTGGTGTTAGTCACGGCAATCAGTCCAACACCTCCTGGTGAAGGCAAGACAACGACCACCGTTGGATTGGGCGATGGTCTGCGCAAGATTGGCAAGAACACCATGGTGTGCCTGCGGGAACCATCATTGGGCCCGGTCTTTGGCATGAAAGGTGGGGCAGCAGGCGGTGGTTACGCACAGGTCGTACCAATGGAAGACATCAACCTTCATTTCACAGGTGATTTCAATGCAATCGGGTTAGCCAACAACCTTCTTGCGGCATTGATTGACAACCACATTCATCATGGGAATGCACTTGGTATCGATGTGCGCAGAATCACTTGGAAGCGCGTGCTTGACATGAACGATCGAGCATTGCGGGATATCACCGTGGGCTTGGGCGGTCCAGGAAATGGTTTTCCGCGTCAGGACGGCTTTGACATCGTCGTTGCGTCCGAGATTATGGCAATCTTCTGCTTGGCAACAGATGAAGAAGATCTTCGCGAGCGCATTGGGCGAATAGTGGTGGGATACACCAGGGACAAAGAACCAGTGACGGCAAGCCAACTCAATGCCCAAGGCGCCATGACCGTGCTGCTCAAAAATGCACTCGCACCGAATCTTGTTCAGACCCTGGAAGGAACACCTGCGTTTGTGCATGGTGGTCCATTTGCCAACATCGCACATGGTTGCAACACGGTAATTGCAACCACGAATGCCTTGAAACTGGCAGATTATGTTGTTACGGAGGCAGGATTTGGCGCGGACCTTGGTGCCGAGAAGTTCATTGACATCAAGTGCAGGGCCGCAGGAATTCATCCATCTGCCGCCGTCATAGTAGCCACCGTTCGAGCTTTGAAATTTCATGGAGGTGCGGATCCTAAGAATCTCAGTGAAGAGAATCTTGAGGCGCTTGAGTTGGGATTCTCCAACTTGGACCGACACCTAGACAATATTCGCAACAACTATGGCCTACCGGTCGTTGTTTCAATCAATCATTTCACGGCGGACACCCAGGCAGAAATTGATCTTCTGACCAATCATGTTGAGGCAATGGGTATTCCCATTGTTGTCTCAATGCATTGGGCTCAGGGTGGCGCGGGAGCGACCGAGTTAGCCGAAGTTGTTGCGGGTCTTTGCGATTCGGATTCCAGGCCTGCAACGCAACCACACGAGTCATTTGTTTATGAGGATAAGTTAACGCTCCTGGAGAAAATCTCGGCCATCGCAACCACAATTTATGGAGCAAGTGAAGTGACTGCGGACGCAAAGGTGCGAACTCAGCTCAAAGAGCTCCAGGAGCTCTACGGAGATTTCCCTGTGTGTATTGCAAAGACGCAATACTCATTTTCAACCGATCCAGTGCTCAAGGGCGCACCCAGCGGGCATAGCCTCAATATCCGCGAAGTTCGACTTTCGGCGGGTGCGGGCTTTATCGTCGCAGTGTGTGGCGACATCATGACCATGCCGGGGCTCCCCAAAGTGCCGTCTAGTGAGCGCATTGACCTCGTCGATGGAGCGATTGTGGGATTGTTTTAAACCATGTCGCAAACAACGCGCCCCTTCACCACTCTCCGCTGGGAGAGTGAGAAGGACGGCGCACGTGCAGTACGCGCCGATCGGATCGATCGCGTTGTTGTTGAAGCACCACTAACAATTACATTAGGGGAGCAAGTGTTGGCAACCACAATGCGCACTCCTGGGCATGACCTTGATCTTGCGGCGGGTTGGCTAGTAAGCGAGGCGGGCTTACAAATCCCGGACCAGATCACAACCATGCGGGCATTTGCAGGGTCATCGCGATTGCGGGCCGTTGGAACAGATCATGAAGTTGACTCTGACGACATTGTGAATCCAGAGATTGACACCGTTCGAGTGACGCTAGCCGAGAATGTCATCCCACCGAGGCCACGTGCTTACATCACTTCCTCTTCGTGTGGTGTGTGCAGTGCAGATGTCCTCGATAAGTTCACACCACCTTCGGCTCCGTTGCATGGACCGAAATGGAAGTTCGACCCACGTCAGGCGTCACAGATGGTCGAACAAATGCGCTCGCGTCAAAAAATGTTCGATATGACCGGCGCGCTTCATGCAGCGGCGCTGGTTGGTCCGGGTAATGAAGTTCTTTTTGTCCGGGAGGATGTCGGTCGACACAACGCAGTGGACAAAGTTATTGGCCATGCATTAACAAGCGGTTTGCTGCCATTGACAGATCATGTCCTCGTGGTCAGTGGTCGAGTTTCCTACGAAATAGTGGCCAAGGCGTTAACCGCATGCATTGGCGCGATTGTTGCTGTTTCGGGTCCAACAAGTTTGGCGGTAGAATTGGCTCGGGATCACGATCAATTACTCATCGGTTTTGCCCGCGAAGGTCGCATGAATGTCTACAGTGGTCAGGAGTGGGTGGCGTAATGGCCAAGAAGAGGCATGAAGAGGTTGTCCTTCCTGAAGGGGAGTTCGATCAGGAAATAACAATCTTGATAGGTCAACTGTCGCAGGAACCCGGTTCTCTTTTGCGTTGCTTGCAAAGAATCCAAGAACATTTTGGTTATGTACCCGAGTCTGGGATTCCGGTGATCGCGCGACTCTGCAATGTTTCGAAAGCTGAAACCTTTGGCGTCCTGACGTACTACTCGGATCTTGTTACTGAGCCGCCTGCCCAAGTTACTGTCCGCTTATGTGCAGCGGAGGCCTGCCAAGCTGTTGGCTCACGGGAATTGGAAAGCGAGTGGGAAAGCCTATGCGCTGGTGAATTAGTAGGTGAGAGTGTGGCCACGAAGGAAGTCTTTTGTCTGGGGAATTGCGCACTAGGACCTGCCGCGATGGTCAATAGTGAACTCCTTGGGCGTGCCACAGCACGCAAAATTGAATCGCTTGTTTCCAGCATTGTTGGCGGATCATGAAAATATTTGTCCCACGCGATAGTGCCGCAGTTTCTATTGGAGCGGACCGGGTCGCGGCGGCGTTGCAGCAGGCGCACCCTCATGCGGTCATTGTGCGCAATGGCTCACGAGGAATGCTCTGGCTCGAGCCACTCGTTGAGATTGAGGTTGATGGAATTCGTCATGCTTTCGGGTCGGTCCAACCAGAGGATGTCGACGCACTAAACCTGTCGGGAGACTTTGCTTCGTCCCCTTCCTATCTTGGAATAACACATGAGTTGCCATGGTTAAAGAGCCAACAGCGGTGGACCTTTGAGCGCGTGGGAGTCATTGATCCAACTTCGAGCGAGGATTTTCTTGCCCACGGGGGCCTCAGCGGTTTGAAAACCGCACTCGCGATTGGGCCTGAGGCAACCATCACTCAGGTGACCGAGTCAGGTCTTCGGGGCCGAGGAGGGGCGGGGTTCCCCACGGGCATTAAGTGGAGAACTGTGGCTGACGCTCAGGCAGCAGCGCATTCGGGGGATCCGCTGGGCTCGCAAGTGCATAAATACGTGTGCGTGAATGCCGATGAAGGCGACAGTGGAACCTTTGCTGACCGCATGTTGATGGAAGGGGATCCGTTCACCCTCCTCGAAGGAATGATCATTGCTGGATTCGCGGTTGGGGCTGATACGGGATACATATATATAAGGAGTGAGTACCCCGCTGCCATCTATTCCATGCAGCAGGCGATTGACTCGGCTCGTGCACTGGGCTGGCTCGGTCAATCAGTACTTGATTCAGACTTCTCCTTCGATGTGCATGTCAGGGTCGGGGCCGGCTCCTATGTCTGTGGTGAAGAAACCGCCATGTTGGACAGCTTGGAAGGCAAGCGCGGGATGGTTCGACCGAAGCCACCGCTTCCAGCACTCGAAGGACTTTTTGGGGTTCCCACTGTCATTAACAATGTCATTTCAATTGGTAGTGTTCCAGCAATTCTGGCCAGGGGGGCAGGTGCTTACGCTGAATTGGGCACCGGTCGATCGCGGGGTACTTCCGTCTTCCAGCTTGCAGGAAATATTGCCCAGGGGGGAATTGTTGAAACAGGGTTCGGCATCACATTGCGCGAACTCATTGACGGTTACGGCGCATCCACTCTCTCGGGTCGTCCCGTTCGAGCCGTTCAGGTGGGTGGCCCACTCGGGTCATATCTCAATGAAGCCGAACTCGATACTCCGGCGGATTACGAATCGCTTCTGGAGATTGGTGGCATGTTGGGTCACGGTGGAATAGTCGTTTTTGACGATACTGTCGATATGTCTCGCCAAGCAAAGTTCGCCATGGAATTTTGCGCGGAAGAATCCTGTGGCAAATGCACGCCGTGCAGAATTGGGTCAACGCGTGGCATTGAAGTCATAGATCTGATCATTAATGGGCACGATAAGGCAGGCAATATTGAATTATTGGAAGATCTATGTGAAGTTATGAGGGATGGATCTTTGTGCGCAATGGGTGGGCTGACTCCACTGCCTGTCTTGAGTGCACTCCACAAATTTGAATCAGACTTTGAGCCAGCAGGGAAGGAACGCGCATGAGTATCACCACTCCCGACCTAGGCACGCCCGAGGTTGATTCCCAGGAGACCTTGCAGGTCACCATCGATGGTCAACAGGTAGAGATCCCATCAGGGATCTCTGTCATGCGCGCCGCCGCTCTCGCGGGCAAGAGTGTTCCCAAGCTCTGTGCGACCGATTCCCTCGACCCATTTGGCTCGTGCCGTCTATGTCTGGTTGAAATTGATGGACGCAAGGGCACTCCTGCATCCTGCACTACACCCTGTGAGCAGGGAATGTCTGTCACTACTCAGTCGCCACGATTAGACAAACTGCGCAAGGGCGTCATGGAGTTGTATATCTCTGACCACCCACTTGATTGCCTGACATGTCCTGCCAATGGAGACTGTGAATTGCAGGACATGGCAGGCGTTGTTGGATTGCGTGACGTCCGTTATGGCTATGAAGGTCACAATCACCTGGATGCACCAACCGATGACTCGAATCCCTATTTCTCGTTTGACGAGTCAAAGTGCATCGCCTGCAGTCGATGTGTTCGCGCGTGTGATGAAATCCAAGGAACATTTGCCCTGACAATTTCTGGGCGTGGATTTGACTCCAAGGTCTCGGCGAGTCAGGGCCTGAAGTTCATTGACAGTGAATGTGTTTCATGTGGTGCGTGTGTTCAGGCGTGCCCCACATCCACTCTGCAAGAAAAAACAGTGATTGAACTTGGCATTCCAACTCGCCAAGTAAAAACAACCTGTGCCTATTGTGGCGTTGGCTGCTCTTTCATCGCCGAACTCCGAGGCAATGAACTTGTGCGCATGGTTCCTGACAAAAACGGTGGAGCAAACGAGGGGCACTCATGTGTCAAAGGTCGATTCGCCTGGGGCTATGCCTCACATGCCGATCGCGTGACCGAGCCCATGATCCGGGATCACATCACCCATGACTGGAAAGTTGTTTCCTGGCAGGAGGCAATTGACTTTGCATCCAGAGGACTCAAAGCAATACAGGCCGAGTCCGGAATTGATGCAATTGGAGGAATTACATCGTCTCGTTGCACAAACGAGGAAGTATATGTAGTCCAGAAATTAGTTCGTGCGGGGTTCGGCAACAACAATGTTGATACTTGCGCTCGGGTTTGTCACTCACCAACAGGCTATGGCTTGAAGCAAACCTTTGGCACCAGTGCTGGAACGCAAGATTTTCAGTCAGTTGAAGAATCGGACGTTATCTTGCTCATTGGTGCAAACCCAACGGATGCGCATCCGGTATTTGCCTCGCGCATGAAGCGAGCTCTGCGCAAAGGCACGCAGCTGGTTGTTGTTGACCCGCGCAAGATCGCACTAGTTGAGACACCTCACATAAAGGCCGCACATCATTTACAACTTCGTCCGGGAACAAATGTCGCGATCGTGAACGCCATGGGCCATGTCGTGGTCACCGAGGGGTTGGTGGACAAAGGGTTCGTTGAAGACCGTTGTGACATGGTCTCCTTTAATGCGTGGCGGGACTTCATATCTTTACCGGAAAATAGCCCTGAGACGCTACAGTCCACAACGGGCGTCAGTGCTGAGGAGATTCGTGCTGCAGCGCACCTATTTGCTTCAGCCCCTAACGCTGCTATCTATTACGGCCTCGGTGTGACAGAACATTCACAAGGTTCCACCATGGTGATGGCTATGGCAAACCTTGCCATGGCAACAGGAAATATTGGTCGAGCCGGAGTTGGTGTCAATCCGCTGCGAGGCCAAAATAACGTCCAGGGCTCATGTGACATGGGGTCTTTCCCACATGAGTTCAGTGGCTATCGACATGTGTCAGACGATTCCACCAGAGAGTTGTTTTCAAGCCTGTGGGGAACCGACATGCGCGCCGAACCGGGCTTGCGAATCCCTAACATGCTTGATGCCGCACTCTCCAAGTCATTCCGTGGAATTTATATTCAAGGTGAGGACATTGCTCAGTCGGACCCGAACACCGATCACGTAACCGCTGCACTCTCTGCCATGGATATGGTCATCGTTCAAGATCTGTTTTTGAATGAGACGGCAAAGTATGCACACGTGTTCCTCCCTGGCACTTCATTCTTGGAAAAGGATGGAACTTTTACCAACGCGGAACGACGCATAAACCGTGTGCGACCCGTTATGCCTACTCAAACAGGCATGGCTGAGTGGGAAGTGACGTGCGCCTTGGCACAAGCGATGGGTTACGACATGCACTATGACAATGCAGCTCAGATCATGGACGAAATCGCTGCCGTCACACCTACTTTTGCTGGTGTTTCATTTGCCAAACTCGATGAGGTCGGCAGCGTGCAATGGCCGTGCAATGACAATGCACCAGACGGCACACCCATCATGCATGTGGAAAAATTTGTTCGTGGTGAGGGCCAATTCGTCACAACTCCTTACGTCCCGACAGATGAAAAAAGCACACGCAAGTTCCCATTACTGCTCACAACCGGACGTATCTTGAGTCAATACAACGTTGGAGCTCAAACTCGACGCACCAACAATGTCGTTTGGCATCAGGAAGATGTGCTAGATATTCATGAGTCGGATGCTCTAGAGCGCGGAATCACTGACGGTTCCTGGGTCGAGGTGTCGAGTCGAGTTGGCGCAACTCAATTGCGGGCTCGAATCACAGATCAAGTTCCAGCGGGTGTTGTTTACACGACCTTCCACTACCCCGTTAGTGGAGCGAACGTGATCACCACGGATAACTCTGATTGGGCGACCAACTGTCCTGAATATAAAGTGACCGCCGTTCAGGTGCAACCATCCAATCATGCGGTGAAAGTGTGACCAGTCACGATATAGAAGCGCTAAAGAAGATGGCTGAACAAATAGCTCGTAATATTCCTGACAGGTCTCATGTCACTCAAGCGGTGGGTGAGCACATGCGAACATTCTGGGCGCCATCCATGATCGCTGAGTTAGATGCTCATGTCGGCATGCACCCGGAAGAAGTCTCGGCGGAAGTTCGTGGCGCGTTGAAATACCTGTCCAAGAAAGAGGAGAAATGACCGAAATCCAAGTGACCTATTGGCGTGAAATCCCTTCCATGGTCGCTGCTCGCGCCGGTGAGGAAGTTGCCAAGGTGCAGTTGCCCCAACGGTTCCAAGAGGCAATCGACGAGGCAGCAATGCGATTGGGTGAGTCCAGCTCCGATGACTACCTAGCAGGCTGGACCCGCTCTCCATGGGAACCATGCGATGGAGACCCCATTGAAGCTTCACAGCAAAAGTCAGAGGCCCTAGATGGAGAGTGGGATCAAGACAGGCTCGATTCCTATCTCGATTCACTCGGCTAAGGCATTAATATTTAGATACTGCGCCCGTGTTTGGGGGGCATTTTCACAGGTAGGGTACGCACATGGATAGGTCGGCGAGCGCAGGAATTATCGGGGCAGCATTTGCCATTGGTAGGTCCTTTCAACCAAATCTTTTGACACGGGGTTCCACAGATCAAGCCATCATCACGGGTACCTCCTCGGGCATCGCCTACCAAATTTTCAGCGCCGCAGACTCATTGTTAGCCGCTACAGCATCGCGCCTTGGACGGACCGATGAGCCATCTGCCACGTCACGACTTGTAGTTGCCGGGGCATCAGCGGCGGCTGGATTGGGAACTGCATACGCGCTCAAGTGGCGTGAGCATGAGCCAGACATTCGAGCTATTGGTCGACTTGTGGCGCATGGAATGGTGGTGACCGCAGGTGCCAGCGCATTGGCAACTGCAACCAATAGGAACTTCAATGCCGGACCAGGTCGCAAACAAATACTTGCCGCTGTTGTCGTGGGGGCCGCCGCTTGGGCATCAACTCAGCCGTGGAAATCTTTGCCGGGTTCGGCTACCTATGGCAATGTTGAAGGGGCGACCGAAGTTGGCGGCAAATACTTCTTCGAAGACCAGGCCCGCGAGGTAACCCCTGTGAAAGCAGCAGGCATTGGTGTTGGCGTCGCGGCTGCAACCTTGGGTCTGTCTTATGCAGAGTCGGCACTGACCAATGCACTTGCTCATGGTGCGAGCATCGTGCTGGGTGGACAATCCCAAGATCACCGTGCACTTGGCCGCATGACAAGTCTGGGTATTTTCGCTGGTGCGGGCTGGTTTGCCGTGAGTCAGGTGGACACACTCCTGAGCAAGGGCGGCGGCGGCATTGAACCTGGCCTCATGACTCCACCGTCCACACCCGAAGTCACCGGGTCTCCTGCATCGGGCTTACCGTGGAACAAGCAAACGCGAGAGGGTGCACGTTGGTTGAGCATGGCGCTCAGGCCTGAAACCATTAATAGCGTCATGCAGATTGACAACGCGATTCAACCAATTCGGGTTTATGGTTCGCTAGAAATTGCCTCGAGTGATGAGCAACGTGCTCAGGTTTTGCTCGATGAGATCGACCGCACAGATGCTTTGAACAGAAAAGCCTTTGCTTTGTTCTCACCTACTGGTTCGGGCTACGTCAATTATGTTGCCAATGAGACATTTGAATACCTCATGGGTGGCGATTGTGCTTCCGCGGCGATCCAATATTCGGTGTTGCCCTCCGCTTTGTCCCTAACTCGAGTTGATGAAGGTACCGAACAGACACGCATGGTGGTCCAAGGAATCGTTGAACGTCTCTTGGCAATGCCTGAGACCAAGCGTCCTCGCTTCTACCTCTTTGGTGAGAGCCTTGGATCTCAGGTCAGCGAAGAAATGTTCACGGGACTGGGCAATATGGGACTGCAGGGTACTGGCCTAGAGGCTGCACTGTGGATTGGAACTCCTTCAGCCACCAAGTGGCGCAAGCAGCTGTGGGGAACACGGACAATCGCTCAAGCCCCCGAGGTGGGACCGGGCAATATCTACTTGCCTCGTAATCTTAAGGACTGGAACGAACTTCCTGCCGCCGAGCAAGAAAAGATTCGCTTCTTGTTGTTGATGAATGGTGATGACCCGATTCCCAAGTTCGGCTCGCAATTGTTATGGCGCAAGCCAGATTGGCTTGGCCCGCAAAGAATTCGACCATTGGGCACGCCCATCGGGACAATGTGGGTCCCATTCACCACGTTCCTCATGACCTTCTTGGACATGATGAATGCGCTCGTGCCAACGCCCGGAACATTTGCCGAAGGTGGCCACGATTACCGCATGGTTCTGCCCAGTGCGATTAGCAAGACTTGGCGCCTGCCGGTCGACGATGCCCGCATGGAGCGTATTAATAAAGCGCTCCGTCAGCGCGAACTTGCTTGGGAGCTATACCGCGATTGGACTGCAGCCGAGGCAAAACCAGGTCAGGATATTGATAAGGCCAAAGAAAAAGTACTGGCCAACGCATCCAAGTACGTTGGTCACACTGTTGATGAAGCAGAACTGCACTCAATTGTGAATGCTGGGCTGCACCCCGTATTAGACTGAAATGATGACTCTGAATCTTCGAGCCAAATTAGTTGTTTCCGCGGGACTCGTGGGTCTAATTTCCGTCGCTGGCACGGGTGCCGCATTCGCCGACCAGAGCGTTCGAGGCGAAGGAATTGCAACCGCCAAACTGGCGCCCATCACAGAGTCCGTCATTGTTGAGATCAGGTCTGAAGGTGATGGCCCAGTGAAAGTGAAACCGGTTCTTAGGGGTGGAGGAAAGACCTTTGCCTGGGTGAATTCGGTGGGCCCTTGGGCAGGCACGGTTTTTCAGGAGCAGGAAAGCAAACCGGTAATCGCTGCAAGAGTGACCGCACCGGGACCATGGAGCATCGTGGTCAAGCCTTTGGCGCGCGCGCCGAAGGTAACAAGGGGCATTAACTCCCAAGTGATTCAGCTAAAAAAGCGAGCCAGTGGAACTCTTATTAAGAAATTCACCTTTCAGGGTCAAGGATTATTCAAGGTCTTCCCCATCTCAGCAAAAGGGATGAGTGGTTTTTCTCTGATTGACCAAGCGGGCCCCTTCACGGGCAAGGCATATTTGCCACCGGGCACCAAGTATGTGTCCGTTGTTGCAACCGGTCCTTGGCAGATGAATTAGAACCTGACTACATGAAAACGGGAAAAGTAGTACACGTTGTTCACGTACATGCTGAAGGTGAAGTGGGCGATGTCGTTGTCGGCGGAGTAGCTTCACCACCTGGTGCATCAATATGGGAACAATCGCGGTTCATTGCCAGTGACGATTCACTGCGCAAATTTCTTCTCAATGAGCCACGTGGCGGCGTATTTCGCCATTACAACCTCTTGGTGCCTCCCGTTAATCCTGCTGCTGATGCAGCTTTCATCATTATGGAGCCGGGAGATACACCTCCAATGTCAGGATCAAACACAATGTGCGTGGCAACGGTGCTCTTGGAAACTGGCATTGTTCCCATGAGTGAGCCGGTTACTGACCTAGTGCTTGAGGCACCGGGAGGCTTGGTCACAGTGCGCGCCAGTTGTGAAGATGGCAAAGTCACGTCTGTCCGACTGAATAATCTGCCAAGTTTTGTCATGCACGATCTAGTGCCACTTGAAGTTGAGGGATTGGGAACAATCACCGTCACGACAGCTTTCGGTGGTGACAGTTTTGTCATGACTGAAGCGCGTGATTTGGGCTTTGATCTCGTGCCCTCCGAGGCGCACGATCTGGCTCGTATCGGAATGAGCATTCGTGCTGCAGCCAATGATCAATTGGACTTTGTGCATCCTGAAATATCTGACTGGAAGCACCATTCATTCACCTATTTCACCGGTCCTCGAAGTCGCAATGAGAATGATCAGTTGACGTCAACAAATGTCTGTGTGATCAACCCGGGAAAACTAGATAGGTCTCCCACTGGAACCGGGTGTAGTGCGCTGATGGCTGTGATGCACAGTCGAGGTGAGATGAATGTCGGCGACGAGTTTATTGGCCGCTCAATTATTGGTTCAGAATTCATTGGCTCGATCGTTGAGCAAGTCGACCTTGCAGGTGTTGCGGCAATAGTGCCATCCATTCAGGGGCAGGCGTATATCTACGGTACAAGCCAGTTCTACGTTGACCCTGCAGATCCATGGCCCTCGGGATATCGAGTTTCTGATACGTGGCCCATGTACTGAAGGGCCCATTTTTGGCGGGTCTTTAGTCCCAAAAAGTGTTAAAAACTATTGAAAAACTTAGACTTTACAAT
>JAFMDS010000051.1 GCA_017857175.1 Candidatus Nanopelagicales bacterium
TGAAGCTGGACAGCGTTGGCCTTGACGTTCTTGGAACCGCACGTCGCGTTGTTGTCACCAAGGACAACACCACGATTGTTGAGGGCGCCGGTAGCGCTGATGCAGTTGCAGAGCGTGTTGCTCAAATCCGCTCAGAGATTGAGCGCTCAGATTCCGATTGGGATCGCGAAAAACTTCAAGAGCGTTTGGCCAAGATTGTTGGTGGCGTTGTCGTAATTAAGGTCGGTGGCCACACTGAAGTTGAACTCAAGGAAAAGAAGCACCGCATCGAAGACGCCGTCTCTGCAACTCGGGCCGCGATCGAAGAGGGCATCGTTTCCGGAGGTGGCACCGCACTCGTACAGGCAGCCAAGGTGCTTGATGGTTCCCTGGGCATGACCGGCGATGAAGCAACAGGTGTGAACATTGTTCGCAAGGCAACCTCAGAGCCACTTCGCTGGATTGCTGAGAATGCAGGGGATCACGGCTACGTCGTTGTAGCTACGGTTGCCGGTATGCCCGCGGGACATGGTCTCAATGCAGCAACTGGCGAGTATGGCGATCTCATTGCTCAGGGTGTCATTGACCCGGTCAAGGTGACTCGTTCGGCACTGCAAAATGCTGCATCGATTGCAGCCATGTTGCTCACCACCGAAGCACTCGTTGTTGAGAAGCCTGCTGAAGAGGAAGATGTGCCGGACCACGGCCACGGCCATCACGGCCACTCACACTAGGGCCGCTCACTCTAAGGCCTCAACGTGAAGTAAAAACTCAGGTAAATAGTGAAGGGCACTCCCCGCGGGGAGTGCCCTTCACTATTGGGTAAACCTGTTAGCAGGCATTCGCTGTCAGGGTGAGTACATTGACTGTTCCGAGAGCGTTCTGTGCGCGGCCGGCATAAATGTCTTCGCGCTCATCCTCTGACAGCCCACCCCACACGCCGTAGGGCTCACGGACAGCAAGTGCGTGGGCTGCACATTGAACCTTGACAGGACAGGCCCCGCAGACAGCTTTGGCGGCCGCCTCGCGGTTGGCCCGAGCTGGTCCACGTTCGCCCTCGGGATGGAAAAAGATATTGGGGTCTTCGCCGCGGCAGAGACCGATCATTTGCCAGTCCCAAATGTCGGCATTGGGGCCGGGGAGACGGGAAATATCAGCCATTGGGGGCTCCTTGGTTGTAGACGTGCACTGCGTTTTCGGTGATTTCTTGCTGCATTGCTGGTGGTGAAGTAGTTCAGGCCTCAACTATACAAAACGCGCCAAAGGTTGGTCAAGTTTTTCAGCAAACTTTTTTCAACATGCGAAAAAGCATGATGTGCCTCACACTTGGTTCGTGTCCAACGCGTCGATCGTCATGGGGGCCCCCGCTGAGCCCACGCTCACCGTGGCCGTGGTTGCCAGGAGGCTGGGAATCGCTCCCGCCACCCTTCGCACCTGGGACCGTCGGTATGGAATAGGGCCATCTGAGCGCAAACATGGAGGGCATCGGCGCTACTGCGCTCAGGACCTAGCCCGCCTTCATTTCATGCAATCTCTCGTTCAGGCAGGCGTTCCAGCCGCCGATGCCGCCCAGCAGGCTAGGCAAACCACCGAGCTTGGGACGATTTCTTCCATTACCGTGACGCAGTCCTACGCCGTAGGACCCGTCGACGTGTCGGCTCAAGACTGCGGGGGCCCTGCTGGTGGAGGGAAAGTCGTTGCCCTACCAGGCGCTGCGCCCAATGCTCGTGGTCTGGCCCGGGCTGCATCCGCACTTGACTCCCATATGTGCAGGCACATTATTACGCAAAGCATTGCTCAGGTCGGTGTCGTGTGCACCTGGGAGGACCTGTTGGTACCTGTCCTGCGCGGCGTTGGTGAGAAGTGGGAAGCCAGTGGCACCGGTATCGAGGTGGAGCATGTCCTCAGCGCGGCCATCCAAGGTGCATTTGGTGCGTTCATTGCGTCAGCGCCCATGGGAACCAATCCTCGACCAATCATGCTTGTGGGGTCTAACCAAGAAGTGCATCAATTGCCGCTGTGGGCCCTCGGTGCCGCATTGAGTGAACGGGGAGTGCGAACTCAACTGCTGGGTGCAGGGATGCCCGTTCCGGCACTGGGAGTCGCTATCCGTCAAAGTGGACCCGCGGCGGTCTTCATTTGGTCCCAGATCGGCGATAGTGATCTTGGTGAACTTGAGCAACTTCCACGATGCAGGCCTAAGGTCGAAGTTGTTGTCGGTGGACCGGGGTGGAGAGGAACAGCGCCACATGGCGTCGAGATATCCACCAGTTTGACTCACGCGTGCGAGAGCTTGCATCAAAAGGCTTGCGCCTAGCGTGAGTGGTCCGTCCGCGACAAAGGTCTAAAGGTCTGCTTTCAGCGCACGAGGCCGAGGCGCTAGCCTTGGGCCTACCCAAGGCCCGGAGGTTATATGTCAGGCGAAGCTGTTTCCTACACCAGCAAAGTGGCCTTTTTGGGCCTTACTTTTGATGACGTCCTGCTGTTGCCGGGTGAATCCGATGTCGTGCCCAGTGAGGTCGACACCACTGCTCGAGTGACCCGCAATATTTCAGTACAGATGCCCCTGGTGTCCAGTGCAATGGACACTGTGACCGAGGCTCGCATGGCAATTTCCATGGCTCGTCAAGGTGGTGTTGGTGTACTGCATCGAAATCTGCCTATCGAGGCTCAAGCGGCCCAGGTCGATTTGGTCAAGCGCAGTGAAGCAGGAATGGTCAATGACCCTGTGACCTGTTCACCGGATGACACATTGGCCGATGTCGATCGGCTTTGTGGGCGTTACCGCATCAGTGGCGTACCGGTTGTTGACAGCGCAGGAACCTTATTGGGCATTGTGACCAATCGTGACATGCGGTTTGAGGAGAACTCACAGCGCAAAGCCTCAGAAATTATGACCCCAATGCCATTGGTGACTGCACCTGTCGGTGTTGCACCACAGGATGCATTGAATCTTTTGGCAACCCGGAAAGTGGAGAAACTTCCTCTCATTGATGCCGATGGAAAACTTCGTGGACTTTTTACGGTTAAAGATTTTGTCAAAGCAGATAAGTATCCGCACGCATCGAAAGACTCACTGGGTCGACTTATTGTGGGTGCGGCCATCGGTGTCGGTGATGATTCCTACAAGCGTGCTCAGGCCCTGATCGCGGCTGGGGTTGATTTTCTAATAGTTGACACCGCACATGGTCATTCGAAGGCAGTTCTCGACATGGTCTCCCGAATTAAGAGTGAGTTTGATATTGACGTCGTTGGTGGCAATATTGCAACTCGTGAAGCAGCACAAGCGTTAATCGATGCGGGTGCTGACGGTGTCAAGGTCGGAGTTGGCCCAGGTTCTATTTGCACTACGCGCGTTGTTGCGGGCGTTGGTGTCCCACAGATCACTGCAATTGAACAAGCAGCATCAGTATGCAGAGCCGCTGGAGTACCCGTCATCGCTGATGGCGGCATCCAATACAGCGGAGACATTGCTAAGGCCATTGTTGCAGGTGCTGACATTGTCATGCTGGGATCATTGCTTGCAGGCTCAGAAGAGGCTCCGGGCGAAATCGTTTTTGTTAACGGTAAGCAGTTCAAGTCGTATCGTGGGATGGGCTCACTCGGCGCAATGCAGTCGAGGGGCGAGGCTCGCTCCTACAGCAAGGATCGCTATTTTCAGGACGATGTTCTTAGCGATGACAAATTGGTCCCCGAGGGCATTGAAGGCATGGTTGCCTATCGAGGGCCGCTAGGTGCAGTTGCCCATCAACTCGTTGGCGGACTGCGGGCAGCAATGGGTTACGCGGGTGCATCGAACATGGCCGAGCTTCATGAGAAGGGGCGCCTTGTTCAAATTACGGCTGCGGGGTTGCGCGAGAGCCACCCACATGACATTCAAATGACAATCGAAGCACCAAACTACACAGGACGGTAATCGTGGTTGACGTTGTAATTGGGGGATCAAAACAGGGCCGCCGCGGATATTCCCTCGATGAAGTGGCTATTGCCCCGCACCGGCGCACGCGCGATGCCTCCGAGGTTTCCACCGCGTGGACCGTCGATGCGTATAAATTTGACACGCCTTTCATTGCAGCACCCATGGACTCGGTGGTTTCACCGATCTCAGCCAAGACAATCTCAAACAACGGTGCGCTTGCAGTGCTCAACCTTGAAGGACTGTGGGGGCGCTATGACGATCCGTCACTCCTGCTCAGGGAGATAGCCCAATGTTCACCCGATCAGGCAACCCCGCTCCTGCAAAAGTTGTATTCAGAGGCGCCCGTTGACCTCGGTTTGATCAAGGAGCGGATTGCCCAACTCAAGGAGTCCGGCATCACTGTCGCAGTGGCAGTTTCGCCACAGGGCACGGCCGAACTTGCGCCCGTCGCCGCCGCTGCTGGTGCCGAGATCGTGGTTATTCGTGGGACAACGGTGTCCGCCGAGCACGTCTCAGAGACGGGCGAACCCCTCAACCTGAAAAGTTATATTCATGATCTCGATGTCCCCGTCATTGTCGGTGGTTGCGCCACCGCGCAGGCTGCATTGCACCTGATGCGCACGGGTGCCGCAGGTGTTCTTGTTGGGTTCGGTGGGGGTTCATCTCACACCACGGCTGAGGTGCTGGGAGTTCGGGTGCCCATGGCGACGGCTATCGCAGATGTTGCCGCCGCTCGTCGTGATTACCTCGATGAGTCCGGTGGTCGTTATGTTCACGTGATCGCTGACGGCTCCATGGGAACTAGCGGCGACATTGTTAAAGCTTTTGCCTGTGGTGCTGATGCGGCCATGATTGGATCCGTACTTTCCCGCGCAACAGATGCACCAGGCGGGGGAACCCACTGGGGCTCTGAGGCCTGGCACGAGAAACTGCCCCGCGGTGAACGCCATGCAATGAATCAAGTGGGAACTCTTGATCAGGTTCTCAATGGCCCAGCAACGCGCGGTGATGGCACCATGAACCTCGTTGGCGCCCTGCGCAAAGCGATGGCAACAACGGGCTACAGCGATCTCAAGGAATTCCAGCGAGTTGAAATGATTGTGACACCTGCATGACGCGTGGTTCGGGACGCAATGAATTTGATGGCCTTCTAGAACGGGAGTCCTATTGGCAACGTTCGCTTGCGCGTGCTACCTCGACCTCAGGCACTTTCATTCAGGTCACATCTCCATTTGGTGATCAACTCTATTCATTAGAAACCTCGACGCCGGTCGATGTTGAATCCGCAACTGAAATTGCTCGACAGGCGCAACATGCGTGGGCAGGTGCAAGTCTGCGAAGCAGGGCCAAGGTCGTTCTTCGATTCCATGACCTGGTTCTGCGCAATCGTGATGAAATCCTTGACCTCATTCAGTGGGAAACGGGTAAGCCTCGCCGCGACGCCAATGAGGAGTTACTCGATGTTGCGTTGGTCTGCCGGTATTACGCCAGACATCTGGGCGCTCTCAAGGAACGCCGCCACATGGGAGCCTTCCCAGGACTCATTGGCGCGATAGAGCGGCATGTGCCCCTTGGCGTTGTCGGCATCATTTCGCCGTGGAATTATCCTTTGACCCTCGCTGTCAGCGATGCCATACCGGCTCTGCTCGCGGGCAATGGTGTTGTGCTCAAACCAGATCCATTGACCTCGCTCACGGCTCTCTATATTTCTGATCTCCTGATTCAGGCGGGACTGCCCGAGGGTCTCTTTGGCATTGTGATCGCCGATGGCATTGATTTGGGAACGCCACTCATCAACTGTGTTGACTTCCTCATGTTCACTGGTTCAACAAAAGTTGGCCGCATCGTTGCGGCGCAATGCGGTGAGCGTCTGATTGGTGTGGCACTTGAGTTGGGTGGCAAGAATGCCATGATCATTAGAGCAGATGCCGACGTGTCCAAAGCGGCCGAGATCGCGACTCGCGCTTGTTTTGGCAACACCGGCCAACTGTGCATTTCTATTGAGCGGCTCTATGTCCACGAGAGCATCCATGACGAATTCTTGGCAGAGTTTGTGCGCTTGACCGATGCAATGATTGCAGGAACCTCGATCGGGTGGGGCTCTGATTACGGTCCGCTCATTACACCAACCCACGCAAAAAATGTGTTGGCATTTATTTCCGATGCCACGGCGAACGGCGCCGTCATTGCAACCGGTGGGTTGCTCACGGGTGAGGCGACACTTGCGCCAACGATCCTCACGGGTGTTTCGGAGAACATGCGGGTGTGCAGGGAAGAGACATTTGGTCCGGTCGTGGCAGTGCAGCCCTATGCCACCGACGAGCAAGCAATCGCGATGGCCAATGACAGTGATTACGGTTTGAATGCCAGCGTGCTTTCACGCAACACAAAGGCAGCGGTCGCCATTGCACGCCAGTTGCGCACGGGCACGGTCAATATCAATGAGGGCTACGCCCCTGCGTGGTCGACCCTTGCATCGCCCATGGGCGGATTTGGAGCTTCAGGTCTTGGTCGTCGTCACGGCATTGAAGGAATACTGCAGTACACCGAGGGTCAAACGATTGCTACGCAGCGCGCTCTTGGATTTGGTCCACCATTTGGGATGAGCGATCAATCATGGGGAGAAATGCTCACCCGCTCGCTTGGGATCATGAAAAAAATCGGCTGGCGCTAAGTTTGAACGCCAGCCGATTAATTTTTGAGAGTTACTAGGACAGTCCAGCTGCCTTTGCCACAGCCCGCGCGGTCAATACGCGCGCGAGGTGAGTGCGGTAGTCCACGTCGGCATCATCATCAGCGAAGGCTTCTAAGCCATCTGATGCATGTGCACAGGCTGCCTCTACCTCGGCTATTGAACTGGCACCAACAAGTGCCTGCTCGACCGTTGTTGCCCGATGCGGAGTGCCACCAACATTGGTCAGACCAATGCGAGCCTCTGCGATTTTGCCTCCATCCATGCGCACCGCGGCTGCAGCACCAACGATGCTCCACGCCTGTGCGGTGCGGTTGAACTTTTCATAGTGGCTGCCCCAACCATCGAGTTTGGGGAACGCGACGCTCACCAGAATTTCATCGGGGCCAACCGCCGTTTCGAATGGTCCGATGAAGAAGTCAGCAGCACTGACGGTCCTGCGCCCACCGGGTCCCGCAATGCTGAATTCTGCATCGAGGGCGATCGCAACGGGTGGTTGATCTGCCCGTGGATCAGCATGGGCCAGCGCACCACCTAGAGTTCCGCGGTGCCGAATTTGTGGGTCAGCCACCGAAGCAGTTGCTTTGGCCAGCAGTGACACACTCTGATTGACCATGGGGTTTTTGATAACGTCGTAGTGAGTTGTGCCAGCGCCAACCACCACCTTGTTACCGTCCTCGCAGACCCCCTTGAGTTCATCGATTGTGGAGCAGTCCACAACGACGGAGGGCGCGTTCAAGCGAAGCCGCAAGACGGGCAGCAAAGACTGCCCGCCGCCAAGAATCTTGGCATCCTCGCCGCCAGCCGCTAGCGCAGCAAGTGCTTCATCGACCGATGTTGCTTTCTTGTAATCAAAGGCGATGGGAATCATTATTTGCCTCCTTGTGCGGCTTGGATGGTTTTCCACACGGTCATCGGTGTTGCTGGCATGGCAACGTCAGTGACACCGAGGTGGCGCAGTGCATCGACTACTCCGTTGATGATTGCTGGTGTCGAAGCGATTGCTCCGGCCTCACCAACACCCTTGGTTCCCAGTGGGTTTGTGGTTGAGGGTGTGCATGTGGTGTCCGTGATGAAGGACGGTAGATCTGGCGCACCCGGTACCAGATAACTTGACATATTCGCATTGAGTGGCTGTCCGTCTTCGTCGTAGAAGGCACCTTCATACAAAGCCTGCCCGATTCCCTGAGCCAGACCACCGTGCACTTGGCCCTCAACGATCATCGGATTGACCTGAATACCGACGTCATCCACACAGACGTATTTGCGCAAGGTGACCTTGCCTGTCTCAGTATCGACTTCCATCGCAGCCAAGTGGGTACCGTGGGGGTAGGAGAAGTCTTGGGGGTCAATGGTCGCCTCGGCCGAAAGCGTGGGCTCCACGCCGTCGGGCAGGTTATGTGCGGTGAACGCCTCGAAGGCAACGGCACCGAGTGGCTGAGCCTTTTCAGGGTCACCTTTGACTTGGAAGACACCGTTGATGTACTCCAAGTCACTGGTGCTGCACTCGAGTTGATGGGCCGCGATGACGGCGGCTTTTTCTACGAGGCGCTCACTTGCTGCCTTGATGGCTTGACCACCAACCGCTAGTGACCGTGAACCGTAGGTATCCATTCCATAGGGGGCGCGACCTGTGTCACTGTGCACGACCTCAATGTCCTCGACGGGAACGCCCAGGATGCTGGATGCAATCTGGCTCCATGCGGTCTCGTGACCTTGGCCATGGGGTGATGTCCCCGTGATGACCTCGACCTTGCCCGTGGGGAGAACGCGAACCGTGCAATGCTCCCAACCACCGGCGACATATTTCAAAGCACCGAGGGTGCGAGAAGGGGCCAGGCCGCACATTTCGGTGAAGGTTGAAATGCCGATACCAAGTTGCACCTTGTCACCTGAATCGCGACGCTGCTTTTGTTCTGCACGTAATCCTTCGTAATCAAAGAGTTCCAGTGCACGAGCTGTGGCCAATTCATAGTTGCCCGTGTCATAGGTGAGTCCCGCAATTGTTGTGAATGGGAATTCCTCGTGCTTGATCCAGTTTTTCTTGCGCAACTCCATGGGCTCCATGCCGAGTTCGGCAGCGAGTTCATCCATGATGCGTTCAATTGCATAGGTTGATTCTGGGCGTCCAGCACCGCGGTATGCATCGGTTGGTGTGGTGTTAGTGAACACCCCGGTGCATTTAAAGTCGTAGGCTCCCATTTTATAAATCCCCGGGTACATGAACATGCCGAGCAATGGCACACCCGGTGTGATGATTTGAAGGTAGGCACCCATGTTCGCAATAAGGTCAACCTTCAAGCCCACCAAGGTGCCATCGGATTTCGCGGCAATTTCGATGTCTTGGATCTGGTCGCGACCATGATGGGTTGCCACCATGTCCTCACTGCGGGTTTCGGTCCACTTGACGGGACGTCCCATCTTGCGCGCTAGTTGCAGGGCGAGAATTTCCTCGCGGTAGATCTGCAACTTGCCACCGAAGCCACCGCCAACATCCGGTGCGACAACCCGAAGATTGTTTTCGGGGACGCCGGTCACGAGTGCGAGGAGAAGACGCAGGATATGTGGCACCTGGGTTGAAGACCACAGGGTAATTTCATCGGACATGCCCATGGGAGCGGCAACAACGCTGCGCGGCTCCATGAACACGGGGATCAGGCGCTGATTGATAAATCGACGCTTGACCACTACATCGGCTTCTTTGACTTTCTCGTCATAACCTCCACCGAGGTTGTACACGTAACAGGTATTAGTTCCCTTGTCATCATGAACATAAGCCGTGTCTGCGCTGATGGCCTTCTCCATGTTAATGACCGCATCGAGTGGTTCGTAGTCCACAACAATGGCTTCGAGTGCATCGGCTGCACTTCGAGCATCGGAGGCAACGACCACAGCAACGGCGTCACCGACATGGCGCACTTTGTCTTTGGCCAAGGCAGGGAAGTCTGGGGCAACCATGTCGTCTGTGACAGGCCACACGCAGGGGACCGAGGCATTCAAGTCCCCGAGTTCAGCCGCGCCGAATGCGGCAACGACATTGGGCATGGCCAAGGCTCCGCTGATATCGAGCTTGGTGATTTTGGCGTGCGCGAATGGGCTGCGGAGAATAGCCATGTGCACGGTACCGGGCAGTTGAATATTGTCTGTCCAATTGGTTTGCCCGTGCAGGAGACGAGCATCTTCCTTGCGCTTGATGGGACGTCCCAGTGCGGTGCCAACGTCAACAACTTCAGTCATTATTTTGCTCCTTCCATCATTTCAGCGGCGCGCTGAACACTCTTAACAATGTTGTGGTATCCGGTGCAGCGACACAGATTGCCTTCAAGGCCCTCGCGGATTTCTTCTTCGCTGGGGTTGGGATTTTCATTGAGTAGGTCGATGGAACTCATCACCATGCCAGGTGTGCAATACCCACATTGGAGTCCGTGGCATTCCTTGAATGCTGACTGAACAGGGTGCCACTCATTCCCGTCTGAGACCCCCTGAATTGTGGTGACTTCTGCACCATCGGCCTGAACAGCCAGCATGCTGCACGATTTGGTGCTTTGTCCGTTGACGAGCACAGTGCAGGCTCCACAGTTGGAGGTATCGCACCCGACAACTGTTCCCACTTTGCCCAAGTCCTCACGGAGGAAGTGCACAAGGAGAGTTCGTGGTTCTACCGCTCGTTCGTAACTGATGCCATCGACGGTGACAGTGATTTCCTGATGTATCTGGTGCATGTGGCCCCTTTCACAGCGAATATTGAGTACAGGTTAGAACCGTGAGAGGCGATTTTGTGTGCCTTTGTGAAAATTGGCAATGACTTCGGACCTATGCGGGGTGATATTTCCGTTTCGAGGAGATTAGAGTCTTCGTGTGAGCGCTACCGTAGAAGCCAACTTGACGCCCGAGGCCGTCTCTGCGCACACGACCCGTGCCGTCATCGCGACCATGTTCTTCTTCCTGCCTGTTGGTTTACTCGCGGTGTACTTCAGTGTCAAGGCGCAATCGGCTATCCGCGGAGGTGACTCAGCTCGTGCGGCTCGTGCGGCTCGAATTTCCACCAGGTTCTCACTGGTGGCGTTCATTCTGGGTGGGTTGATCTATCTCTTCTTGGCCATGGCGTTCCTGGCATTGGGTGCCTTTGCGGCATCAGCATGATGCCCATTGATCGATCGCTAGGCTGAGCACGTGGCTTCTTCCAATCCCTTGGGACCTGTACTTGTTGTCGATTTTGGTGCGCAATATGCCCAATTGATTGCACGGCGAGTGCGTGAGGAACAGATTTATTCAGAGATAGTCCCGCATTCAATTTCCGCGGCTGATGTCGCTGCTAAGAGTCCATCCGCAATCATTCTTAGTGGTGGACCCTCAAGCGTCTATGCTCCCGATGCACCCACTTTTGATGCACAGATACTCCAATTAGGCATTCCCACTTTTGGTATCTGTTATGGCTTCCAACTTATGGCGCAGGCGTTGGGGGGAGTGGTTGCCCAAACGGGAACCAGTGAGTATGGCCGCACTCAATTGACAAACTCGTACTCGGAAATCTTTCATGATGTTCCAGAACAAATCTCCGTGTGGATGTCACACGGAGATGCCGTAGCCTCAAGCCCTAAAAATTTCATGGTGTGTGCGGTCAGTGCCGGAGCTCCTGTTGCGGGATTCGAAAACCTCGAACTCGGTCTTGCTGGTGTGCAGTTTCACCCTGAAGTCATGCATTCCGAATACGGACAGGCAGTCCTGAGAAATTTCCTGACACGTGTTGCCGGCTGTGGGCAGAACTGGACCATGTCTAATGTCATTGACGAGCAAGTCGCTCATATTTCAAAAACTGCCGGAACATCAAGAGTTATCTGCGGACTCTCCGGAGGGGTGGATTCCGCCGTCGCCGCTGCACTTGTCCATAAAGCAATTGGCGATCAATTGACATGTGTTTTTGTTGATCACGGTCTTCTTCGCCTGGGTGAAGCCGAACAAGTGGAGAACGACTATGTCGCAGCAACGGGCATCAACCTAGTTGTGGTTGACGCCAAAGAACGCTTCTTGTCCGCGCTCGCTGGCGTGAGCGACCCCGAGACAAAGCGAAAAATTATTGGCCGCGAATTCATTCGAGTTTTTGAAGACGCAGCCGCGCAGGTTGTCATTGATGCAGGTGCCCAAGGCGAGAAAGTCGAGTTCCTCGTACAGGGAACGCTCTATCCCGATGTTGTTGAATCAGGTGGTGGATCGGGAACTGCGAACATCAAGAGCCATCACAATGTTGGTGGTTTGCCCGAAGACCTCGAATTCACGCTGATCGAGCCTCTGCGCACCTTGTTTAAGGATGAAGTCCGCCAAGTCGGTCTAGATCTCGGGCTACCTCCAGAGATCGTGTGGCGCCACCCATTCCCGGGCCCGGGGCTGGCGATTCGCATTATTGGTGCTGTTGACGAACCTCGGTTAGATATTTTGCGTCGAGCTGATTTCATTGCTCGCGAAGAACTCACCGTGGCAGGGCTGGATCGGGATGTGTGGCAATTCCCTGTTGTCCTCTTGGCAGATGTCCGCAGCGTTGGCGTCCAAGGTGATGGTCGGACCTACGGGCATCCGATTGTGTTGCGGCCGGTTTCCAGTGAAGACGCAATGACCGCTGATTGGTCGCGCCTGCCCTATGACCTAGTCGCTCAGATTTCCAACCGAATCACCAATGAAGTCCCAGAAGTGAATCGTGTGACACTGGATGTGACGAGCAAACCGCCGGGGACAATCGAGTGGGAGTAGTCCCCGCGAGGGATTAGAT
>JAFMDS010000052.1 GCA_017857175.1 Candidatus Nanopelagicales bacterium
TTGGCATTTCGCCATTGAGCAGTGCGATTGCAAGTGCAGATGCATCTCCAGCTTCGAGTGCAGTGTTCTTGAACACCGTCATGCACTGCTTGCCCAGGAGAACGTTCTGCATACCGCCGACTGTTGCATCTTGACCTGTTGTTGGGATCTTGATGCCGTTCTTGTCGTTGACTGCAATTGCTGCGCCGCCGAGGCCATCGTTGGCAGCAAGGATGCCATCGATCTTTCCACCAAGGTCAGTGAACATTTGTTCGTAGATGACGCCACCCTGCTGGTTATCCCAGTCGGGAACTGACTCGTCCTTGACTGGTGTGACACCAGCAGCGGCGAGAGTTGTTTCGTAGCCCTCTTTGAACATTGCAGCGTTACCGTCAGTTGGTGAACCGTTGAGGAACACGACTGCAGCTGCTGCAGGATCGACACCATTGTCTCCGAGGCACTTGAGAAGACCCTCAGCCTGAAGCTGTCCGACCTTGACGTTGTCAAATGACACGTAGTAGTCAGCTGGTGCGAATGGACGGTCGTAAGCGATAACAGGGATGCCCTGAGCCTTTGCCTTTTCAGCAACGGTTGCACCGGAGCCATTGAGGTCAACCAGGACCATTACACCGCAACCGCCGGCGAGCATTTGGTCACCGATTGTTAGGTACTGGGTTGTGTCACCCTGTGCGTTCTGGATGTCAGCGGTGAAGCCAGCAGCTTCAAGTGCGGACTGGATAGCTGGGCGATCTTGGTTTTCCCAGCGGTCAGAGGACTGGCTGTCTGGGAGGATGACGCAGGCGTTGCCACTTGTGCCAGCTGCATCTGTTCCACCGTCGGCTGCTTCAGCACTTGTCTCTGTTGTATCTGCAGCAGTATCTGTAGCTGAATCACTTGAGCTACATGACGTGAGTAGCAAAGTAGCTGCCGCGGCACCCGCGATAGCTACGTAGAGCTTCTTCTTCATTCGTTTCCTTCCCCCGCGAGTATCTCTCGCGCAGATTTGTGTTTCTATATTCCGAGAATTCGATCTATTACAAGTTGATCGAGTGTCTCGTTTGCGTATCCGCGAGCTGCGAGTGCAGCTACATCGAATTGTTCCTGCATTAACTGATCGACAGCGGCAGCTGAGTAAGCGCCGACAGTCGATACCGCGAGTTCCGGCGTGCTCGCCGCAGCGAGTGCATCTTTTACTCGAGGATCTTGATCGAACTCGCGGGCTTTCGCCGCAAGTGCGAGGTAGGTGCGCATGCAACCTCTGGCAAAGTCCCAGACGCCATTGCCCCATTCATTGCGATACGGACGAGCATCGAAATGCTTTGGTCCGTCATAGGTTGAGTTCTCCAATAGGCGGACCAGCATGAAGTCATCCTTGATGCCTTCGGAGCCGAAACGCAGGTCCTGATCAAAACGGCCAATTTTTTGATCATTGAGATCAATGTGGTAAAGCTTTTCCTGCCATAACGCTTGGGCAACACCTTGGAAAAAGCTCAAACCCGCCATGGTTTCATGGGCAACTTCAGGGTTAAGACCAACCATGTCGGGGTACTCGAGTGTGTTGATGAATGCCATGGTGTGGCCAATGGTTGGCAGGAATGTGTCACCGCGTGGCTCATTGGGCTTGGGCTCCATGGCAAAGCGAATGTTGTACTTCTTTTCCTTGACATAGCCGCACAGGAAGTCCATTGCTTCTTTGTAGCGATCCAGGGCATCCGCAGGGTTCTTGCTCGCGGCACTTTCAACGCCCTCGCGGCCACCCCAGAGAACGTACGTTGGCGCACCAAGTTCGGCGGCTACGTCGATATTGCGAAGCGTCTTTTGAATCGCATACCTGCGAACCTCGCGATCATTTGAAGTAAATGCGCCATCTTTGAACAGTGGGTGCCAGAAAAGGTTCGTTGTCGCCATGGAACAGACAACACCAGTTTCATCGAGAACTTTCTTGAACGCGTCCAGTTCAGCGCGACGCTCTGACTCGGGAGCGCCAAAAGTCATAAGATCGTCGTCGTGGAATGAAACACCCCAAGCACCGATGTCTGCCAATCCACGCACGAAGTCAGCGGTCGTAATGGGTGGACGGGTGCTATCACCGAATGGATCACGACCCGGATGCCCGATGGTCCACAACCCAAAGGCGAACTTGTCCTCAGGAACCGGTGTCAGTCGATCATTCATAAGTTAAAGTCGCCTCGCGCATCTCTCGCTAAATTGTTGTGCTCCACAACATATGTCAGAATCCCATGAAAGGCAATAGATTTTGATGCTTTATTGAAATCTTCAGGTAACAATTCGGTTACGGCAAAGCAGCCTCTACAAAACGGTCGAGACTCGCAGGGGCGGTTGCGAAGAACAGGGATGGCTCCACCAGTTCCAACTCCAAGAGCATCGGCTTCCCATCGGTGTGATCAATAAGATCAACGCGCGCATATAGTGGTGTGCCAAATTCTCGGGACACCAGATCAAGCACAGCACCCCCCACCAAGAGTTGATCTGCCCGCGCAACTCGGGGATCAATGACCTCTTGGACAAACAGCCCATGGGCAAATTCAGCCTCAACATCCCTTTGGAGCAGTGGTCCCTTTCGAATCGCATGGGAAAAGCGCCCATTTATATAAAGCAGTGCCGTCTCACCGTCCAAGTCAACAGAATCTAGGTAAGGCTGAATCATCACTGTTTTACCCGTCGAGTGAATGGCGTCAATGAGCTCCTGAGCTTGGGGTTGTGACGCTTGAGAGCCAGCAAACCGACGGGTATCGCGACTGCCGGCGGACACCGACGGTTTCACCACGTAGTCAACAGAATCAGGGATCTCCCACAGGTGTTGGCCCGGCTCAACGAACTGAGTAGGAATCACTTCAATATCAACCGTGGCTAAATCGCGGAGGTAGGTCTTATTAGCATTCCATTGAATCGTGTCGAATGAATTCCTCGATCGAGACCCGAGGGATTTCACCCAGCTGAGGAATTCGGGCAACGCGTCGGTGTAATCCCAAGTGTTGCGAATTATCACGAGATCAAAGGCGTCCCAGTCAATGCCGGGATCTGACCAAATAGCCGGCGTCGCCTCGGCACCAACTTCTGCGAAGGCTCTGATCAGGGGGTGATCATCCGGATCTAACTCCGGTAAATCTTTGCAGGTTGCTAGCGCGATTCGAGGAGACACCGGCTAAAAGTACTCGTTGAGATTTATTATGAAACGACGACCATGATGTCGCGTGTTGAACCATCAGGGTTAGTGACAGTAATTGTCGCTGTTCCAGCCATCAGCGCTTTGGCACCTGGGTTCATCACTGCACTACCGTCATCGGAGCCCTGAGTGATTTCAAGAATGTTGGCGTTGTCTACCGAGATAGTCGTATTCGCGGGATCCTCCACCACAATGTCAAGGAAGTCCCCGACAGCAGCCGCTGCATCTGTTTGGTCGACGGTAATAATGACCGGTGGCAACATCTGCGTACCTTCACTTGTTGACTCAGAAACTGAGGTTGTATCTGTTGCGGATTCGTCGCTGCTGGAACAGCCCGCCAGTACCGCAATGCCGAGTAATCCGGCGGCACCAATTGCCGCTGTCTTGCGCATGCTGATCATGATTTCTCCTTGAATTCCGAATACTGCCGGTTTGTTTAACCAGGATTTGGACGCGCGTACCCATCCCTTTGGTTCCGTGTATTAGGAAATACATGAGAGAAGAACGAATTAGATCAGTTTGTCGAGTTGCTCGACCCTCGCCTGATGGCGGCCGCCCTCGAAAGGCGTGTTAAGGAATGCCTCCAGCGCAGGCTGAATCTCTTCAAATGTTGAAGCGCGTTCACCCAGACAGGCGACATTGGCATCATTGTGTGCTCGTGACATTTGGGCATCTTCGACTGTTCGAATCACGGCCCCACGGATCCCGCGCACTTTATTGGCTGCCATGCAGATTCCCTGTCCGCTGCCGCAGACCGCAATACCCATTTCTGCTTTCCCCGAGGACACCATGCGTCCCAGTTCTGCGCCATATTCCGGGTAGTCCACTCGTTCAGACGTGAAAGTACCCACGTCAAGAACCTCGTGTCCGCCGGCTAAAAGCCAAGCACTCACCAAACTCTTCAGTTGAAAGCCGGCGTGATCTGATCCCACAGCAATAATCACGGTTTCTCCCTGATTGACATGCACATACCTCTACGTGCTTCAAAGCCAATCTTGCACCATGACAAGATCGGGGTGTGGAGTCAGTATCAGAAGCGCGTGAACGCATCGTCGTCGTTGTCGGCAGCCTCAATACCGATCTTGTGATTGGTCTTGATCGAATGCCGGACACAGGTGAGACCGTGCTGGGCAATTCGTTGAGTCAGGTCCCTGGAGGCAAAGGACTCAATCAAGCCGTTGCCGCCCAGAGAGTTGGTGCCAAGGTGGCCATGCTTGGCGCGGTGGGAAATGACGCATTTGGCAAAGAATTAATGTCAGTCCTCGAACGTGAAGGTATTGAGCAATCTATTGCCGTCGCTGACGGATGTAACACAGGAACAGCGATTATCGAACTCGCCGATAACGGCGAGAACCGAATCGTTGTTGTTCCCGGTGCTAACGCACAGGTGGATCCGGCTCGAGTGCGCGATTCGCTCACCTCACTAAGTGAGCGGTTCGAGATTGGCGTAGTGCTAGTTCAAGGTGAGATCGCCCTCGATGCCACGGCAAGTGCGCTTGCATTCGCTCGGGAGGTCGGGGCCATAACAATTCTGAATCCCGCACCCATGCGTGAGTTCACCAGAGAGATTTTTGAACATGTTGACTATCTGGTTCCTAATGAATTCGAAGCCCGCGATCTGGTTTCACAGTCGGACACCAGACTCGATTCCATGCTGGATTGCGTTGAAGCGGCAAACACAATCCTTGACCTCGGTGTCCGAAACGTCATTGTGACGCGCGGAGAAAAGGGCGCGGTCTGGGCGAATGCAAATGGCTCAGGGCAAGCAGCCGCATTCCGCATTGTTCCCGTTGACACCGTTGCAGCGGGTGACGCTTTTTGTGGGACGTTTGCGGCGGCCCTAAATCGCAGTGAGACTTTTGCTGAGGCGTTGCGTTGGGCAAGTGGTGCCGGCGCGCTCGCCGCAACACGAACGGGGGCTGTCGATTCCCTTCCGAGCGAATTGGAAGTTCGCGAACTACTCGGCCTGACGAATTAACTCCTTAACCGGGAGGAACTAATTCGGGGCGGGAAGTCCAATCGTTATTGGATTTCCATTACGAGTGATTGTCACGGTGCCTTCACCAAAGCTCACGGGGGCACTCTCGGCAGCGGACCGTGGAACAAAAACTGTGACCATGACCTGCTTCTCACCCTTACGCGGAATGGTGGTCGTGCGCGATAACACTGTTCCGGGAGCTTTCACACCCCAATCGGTTGTGTGCCACCCAACCGAAGAACCATCACTCGCGCTTTTTAATTCCCACGCTCCAACGCCTGCCTGCACAATGTCGACTTTTTGATCCCCTGCAACCATGGAAAGTTGTCCCTCGGGGGTTCCTTCAACGCCAACTCCGGGGGCAATTTGCCAGCGTTGTGTCACTTCGCGATTCTTATAGGACTTGCGCTTAGCCTTGGGAATCTTCACTTTTTGTCCATCAATGTAATCAACAACGACAAGTGCGTCAGCGGAGCGGATATATGTTGTGCAGCGCGTGATCTCTGTTTTGGTCCAGGCCTTGTCCACTAAACATGAGTAGTCGTTACCCCCCAAGGCGGAATCTGACTTGCTGGTGGTTTTAACCACACCTTTCCATCTGTTATATCCCGCGTTCGCTACCGTGAAAGTGGAGTGTGCAGCTCGAGTCTTCACATATGAACGGAGTGAACTTGAGTTATAACGGTAAGGACCAGGGTCTCCGATCCACTGAACTCCCCGTGAATACAACGTCACGGAACCACCATCATCATGCGTATGAGCAGTTGCTGGCCTAGAACTCTTGAAGCGAAGTGAATAGTACGTATCCGGCTGCCCTGATCCTGACGGTGCCCATGAATAGCGGCCAAAGATGTAGCCACCGTCGTAGGCCGTGTAGACAGGTGTGGGTGGAGCGCCCGCGGTGCCACGGGTTCTCAGCCAATCCGCACGCCAATCCCCGATGCCGAATGTATTGCGCAACGTGACCGAGGCGGTATCGCCCAATGACTCAAGTTTGAAATCCGGACGAACCGCTTGCGCGACAAAGGCATACAACAAGCCGCGTAACTGGGGTATTGGATCACCTGAAATGCCACAGGTTGCTGCAGCTGCTTCAATTTGAACAAGTAGTTTCTCGATATACATGGCGTACTGCGGTGAACCTTCAACATCACTACCGTCATCGTTGATCACACCGCGGGCGATCGCAACTAAGTGATTGAATGCAGCATCCCGCAAATTGACATCACCCACCGAACAAAATGTTGCCAGAGCCCCTGTCTGTCGCACTAAATCTGTGTTATTCGCACCAATTGCAATTTGGTTGCCGCGCCGGTACGACTTCCACATTGTGGTGGCATCACGAACCGCGGCCTGTTGAATCTTTGGATCCTGCAAAGTTTGCCAGGCGCAAGCAAGTGTCTGCGTTCGCAATCCGCCGTAAATGGTTCCATCGACCCAAACACCGCGAGCACCTTGGTGATCATCAATCCAGTAGTACATCAACTGTCGGAATCGGTCGACCATTGCTTGGTTGCGTTTATTGACACCTCGAAACAACAGTGGCAACGCCCAGTCCAAGGAATTGATGTGTCGATTACCTGAGAGGTCGGCGCTGGATTGGGCTTTCCAGTTGGGGTGCTCACTGATTGTGTAGGTCCCGCCTTTGCCCATGTCAACCTTGCCGTTCATCAATGCCCGTGCTTCAGTGCGCTGCTTCTTCACCGACATGGGGAACAACGTGGTGCACCAACTGCCCAGCGAATCCGGCATGGCCGGTGGAGGAGGTGCAGGCGCAGGATCGGCTGGAGCAGGATCGACTGGCGCCGCAGGTTCGGCAGTAATGGCCCCCTCTGGGGCGGGGACATCTTCGGCATATGTGGGCGCGAATCCGAGCAGTGACACAACAACAACGGCACTGACCACCGTGGTGATCGTGCCCGCTGGGAGAAGTCGGCTCTGCGGCCGCAGCGAAAACATCTGGCCCATCATCACCCGCGGTACGGGGGGTGTGTCAAACCGTGGTGCTTTCTTCGCGTGTTGCGATCCGCTCAGTAGCCGCACGTTGTGAGGGTGAAGTCGGACCCAAAACCCAACCCAAACTCCCCAGGAGTGCTGAGACGGCAGGTTTCACCACGGTTAGTGGGATCGTGGGCACATTGAGCAATGACCGTTCATAACTGCCTATGGTTGCTGCCGCGCCCGCATACAACATGCTGTACGGGGCCTTTGCTGCCAGCGGGACCGGGGCATTGCGAACAAATCGCGCGGTGCGCTGGGCTCGCTCGCCTCCCATGAAGTCTGACCGAAACCCACGAAGTTGATCCTGGAGTTCCATATAAGAGCGCGGTGGGTTTTCAACGCCCACCATCTCACCTGCAATCGCCCATTCGCGCACATATTGATCGGGACCACCAGGGATTTCCCCACCCCACACCAGGTGCGTTGCGAGAAATGAGTCCGCGAATGCAACATGTACCCAGCGCAATAGGTCAGCATCGTTGGCGGAGTAGGGAACGTTTTCACCGCGAGCGTTGACGTACTCACCCTTAACTTTCCGATGCATCCCGCGCACGCGTGCGCACTCGCGCTCTGCCATTGCTCGATCACCAAATGTCACAACCGTGAGCCATTGCGTGGTTCCAGCCAGACGACCCAGTGGGTCTTCCTCGTACCGTGAATGCTCATCAACACCTGCGAGAGCACCAGGGTGCAGCGCTTGCATCAAAAGTGCGCGCACACCACCAACAATCGTTGGCAGCGAGCCATGAACTGTCCACGCAGCTGAACCGGGGCCAAAGAAACCTTCATCCGTTCCGTGCGCGAGTTGCTGCACCCACTCCGGAGCACCATCGGGTTCCCCCGACACAATCGAGCGAAAGCCTGAAGCGGCTTTACCGCGAATGAAATCTAATGCCATGGCTCTACTCTGCCCAAGATTACGTCAGCTCGCACCTTGAGTGCGCTAGGTGTCTCAGGCACCCTTGAAACCAGTAGACCCACCGCGGAGGAGGATCGCGGTGGGTCTACTTCAAACCCCGAGGGGTTCGATCCGACATTGGAGCTTGAGGTCCCCGCAGTCGGTTACTACAGTGTTTGCTGCGTTACTCGGCGGCCACCAGGGTGAGTGGCACCGACAGGGTTTCCCCGTTACGCAACACGGTGAGTTCGATCGTGTCTCCCGGTGCATTGGCGCGAATAGCGACAATGAGCGCGGTTGGGTCGGTGATGAGTAATCCGTCGACCTTGGTGATCACGTCACCGCTCTGCAAGCCTGCGGAATCCGCTGGGGAGTCCACGGTGACCTCAGAGACAGCACCGCCAGGGCCCGCAAAATTCATGTCGAGCTGAACACCAATGATCGGGGTTTGTGAGGTTCCCGTGTTGATGATTTCATCGACAATTCGCTTTGCTGTATCAATGGGGATGGCGAACCCAAGTCCAATGTTGCCGCTGGCAGCTCCCATTCCCAGGGTTGCAATAGCCGAGTTCACGCCAATGACCTCGCCCGCGCCATTAACTAGTGGGCCACCAGAGTTGCCTGGGTTGATCGCGGCATCGGTTTGTATCGCGCTGATATAGGAAGTGTCACCCTGACCGCCTGCGGTTACAGGACGGTTTAACGCACTGACAATTCCTGATGTCACCGTTCCCTGCAATCCCAGTGGCGAACCAATTGCGATTGCAGTGTCACCCACATTAATTGCATCCGAGGAGCCGAGCGTGAGGGCAGGCAATTCCTTCCGGTCAACTTTGACAACCGCGAGGTCATACCCGGCGTCAGCGCCGACAAGCTTTCCCGTCGCCGTTGAACCATCAGAGAAGGTGACATCAATTTTCCCACCATCACCTGCTCCACCTGCAACGTGATTATTTGTCACGATATAGCCATCACCACTGACAACAAATCCTGTTCCCGTGCCCTCGCCATCAGCGCCTGAAACGTTGAGTTGAACAACGGATGGCTGAACTGCAGCAGCAACTGCGGCAATGCTTCCTGCAGCAGGTGCAACCGCTCCAGCGGAAGCGACAGTGATCGTGGAGGGTGAATTGTTTTCAGCCAATGTGTAACCGACTGCTCCACCAACTGTGCCAGCGAAGAGAGCGCCAACGGCAACGCCTGCAATCAGGGCACCCGTTCGTGACTTGCGCGGAGCTTCAGGTTGCGTCACAACAATGGGTTGCGTGGCCTCGGCGGGCTGTGGTGGAAAGTAATCATTGAATGGTGCTTGGGGTGTCATGGTCATTATGCCTCCAGGTTCGCTGTCTTTGCTGTGTCTCCATTGGACACGAGAAAGTTCCAACTGGCTCCCCAAAAATGGGCAAATCACCGTCTGCTAACGCAACCTTTACGTTCCCCTTACAAAACACCCCAAAATTCAGCGTCCACTACCCTGAGCGTGTGCAACTCCTCACCGGTCCCGGACGTGAAGAACGAGCCGGTGAGCGCCTCGCTCAAGGTTCCCTTGTCATCATTCCGACCGAAACCGTCTATGGCCTAGGTGCTGATGCTGAGAACCCTGAAGCCGTTGCACGGATCTTCGCCACAAAAGATCGCCCGACCAATCACCCACTGATTGTTCACATCTCCAGCGCTGACTCCCTTGATTACTGGGGCGTCAACATTCCCGACTACGCCCGGGACCTTGCCGCGGCTTACTGGCCCGGACCCATGACACTCGTTGTTAAGCGCAGTGACAAAGCCAAAGACTTCATTACCGGCAACCAGGACACCGTTGCGCTGCGCGTCCCCGGACACGAAACAGCAAGACACATTATCGATGCACTTGGAATAGCGAAAACCAATCCGCATGCAGGGATAGCAGCACCCAGTGCCAATCGATTTGGCAAAGTCAGTCCAACTTCATTGGATCACGCTGTCCATGAACTCGGCGAATACCTGTCGGAGACAGATGCTGCGATTGACGGTGGGCCTTGTGATGTTGGCATTGAATCCACCATCATTGACTGCACGGGTACCCAACCAATCATTCTGCGCAGTGGAGCGATCACTATGTCAGATATCAACGCAATAACTGCGCTATCAGAATCAGAAAGTGACGTGCGAGCACCTGGCATGCTCGCATCACACTATGCACCCCAAGCCACGGTTTGCATTATTGATTCCATAGACCAAGCCATCGGGGACAACGTCGCGTTCATTGCGCCCGCCCAGTTCCCGACTCCACAAAATTGCTTGAGACTCGCAGCACCAATTGATGCAACCGAGTACGCACGCGTTCTGTACGCCGCGCTCAGGCAAGCAGACGATTTTGGTTGTTCAACCGTCTTCGTCATCGCTCCAAAGGGACCTGGCATTGCTGCTGCCGTGCGCGATCGAATTGCGCGCGCGGCGCATGAATAATGTGGAAACCTATTTAGGCGCCATGCGCAAGGCAGCATCAAGGCGAATTGTTTCGCCGTTGAGATAAGCATTTTCAACAACGGTTTGAACTAGGTGCGCGTATTCATCAGGCAAACCCAACCGGCGTGGGAACACTGGCGTTGAGGCCAAATGCTCTTTCAAACCTGGTGGCATGGTGTCATAGATGGGAGTATCAAAAAGTCCTGGAGCTATTGTCATCACGCGAACACCAACAGGGGAAAGATCACGGGAGAGCGGTAGCGTCAATCCAACAATCCCGCCCTTGCTCGAGCTGTAGGCAGCCTGGCCGATTTGGCCATCAAAAGCTGCAAGGGATGATGTCAGCACGACAACTCCTCGCTCACCATCTGCATTGGGTTCATTCTTTGCCATCTGTTCAGCTGCCAAACGTGAAACATCGTAGGTACCAATCAGGTTGATGTTGATCACGCGGCGATAGTTATCAATAGATGCAGCTTTGCTTTCCCTGTCGAGTGTCCGCTCAGCCCAACCGATTCCCGCGCAGTTCACCACAACGTGTAAACGACCAAACTTTTCCATCCCTGCGTTAATCCCTGCAGCAATTGCATCAGTCCTTTGAACATCGACCTCAACGGCGAATGCGCGATCACCGAGTTCCGTGGCAAGTGCTTGAGCGGCTGCCAAGTTAAGGTCGGCGATAACAACGCCGCCTGCGCCGCCTGCAATTGCTCGCCGAGCAACAGCCTCACCTAAACCTGAAGCACCACCGGAGATAAAAAAGACTGAATCAGTAGTTTGCATGGACCAACTCTATTCAACTCAAAGTTTAGGCATAACCCAGTTCATGGAGTCGGGCATCGCTGATTCCAAAATGATGGGCCACCTCATGAACAACCGTGATCTCAACTTGGCGCACAACATCACTTTCCGTTGCGCACCTTCTCAGAATCGGTCTCCTATATATGGTGATTCGATCTGGCAAGGCCCCTGAATATCCGCTGCCTCGCTTGGTCAGAGGAATTCCCTCATACAGCCCCATCAATCCAGGCCTGCCTGGTTTTTGGTCTTCAACAAAAACAGCGACGTTATTCATCAACCGTGCAAGTCCTGGAGGGATGGCATCAAGGCCCAAGGACACGAGTTCCTCGAACTTCTCCATGGGAACGGATTCAGGTGCGACCATGCCCCTAGCCTCACATCCCGATGGTTAAGGCGCACCTCCAAGTCCGGACCGTGGGGTGGTAGCGCCCACAACCTCCCCCTCCCCTACACTTTCCCAGTCGCGGACAGTCGCATTGACTGCCCACAACACAGTTCAATAGGTCCCCATCGTCTAGTGGCCTAGGACGCTGCCCTTTCACGGCGGTAACGCGGGTTCGAACCCCGCTGGGGATACGGTTTCCGCACGTTGGGAATCACAAGTTTGGCCCCGTAGCGCAGTTGGTTAGCGCGCCGCCCTGTCACGGCGGAGGTCGCCGGTTCGAGCCCGGTCGGGGTCGCTTAGTTCGGAGAGATCCGAACTTGTTGGCCAGGTAGCTCAGTTGGTACGAGCGTCCGACTGAAAATCGGAAGGTCGACGGTTCGATCCCGTCCCTGGCCACCACGACTTCC
>JAFMDS010000014.1 GCA_017857175.1 Candidatus Nanopelagicales bacterium
TTGACGCATCCCTGCTGCACCAGACTCCGCGTCGCTCAGCCGCTGAGCTGGAACGTTGGGACAAGGTGATGGATATTGCTTCCACTACCGGCCAGTCCGCTTACCGTTGCCTTGTCAACGATCAGAACTTGCCTCGCTATTTCACTCTCTCAACACCGGTCGAGGAATTCGGCGCAATGCATTTCGGTTCACGACCATCACGCAGGCCGGACACGGCAGCCGGAATTGAAGGTTTGCGTGCAATCCCTTGGGTCTTTGGGTGGACCCAATCCCGTCAGGTTGTTCCCGGCTGGTTTGGTGTTGGAAGTGGATTGCAAGCCGTGGTTGAGGCAGGCCTCGAGGGTGAACTCAAAGCCATGTATGAATCATGGGACTTCTTTCGCAACTTTGTGTCCAATGTTGAGATGACACTGGCAAAAACCGACCTCAGCGTTGCCGAGCAATATGTTTCCAACCTTGTTCCCACCGATTTGCGCTACCTCTTTGACATGATTCGAGCCGAACACGACCTAACCGTTGCGAGAATTCTGTCGATCACAGGCGAGAGTGGGCTGCTCACGGGCAATCCATCCCTGGCGAGAACTCTTGAAACGCGCGACACCTATCTATTACCGCTACATAACCTGCAAATTTCACTGCTTGCTCGCGCTCGCAAAGGCTCACCTTCCGAGGAACTCACTCGCGCACTCTCTTTGACCATCAATGGGATTGCAACGGGGTTGCGCAACACCGGCTGATCTCACTGCTTCTACCGCCAGTTTTAGAGTCGCCTTGCAATTAGATATTTTGGTTCAGCATGCGAAAGTTCCCCAACGTGTTGGGCTTAACGCGCTCGAGTCCTAGGAACTCGGCAACGCCTTCGTCATAAGACTGCAGCATTTGCTCATAGACCTCGTGGCCCACGGGGGTGTCATCGATTTCTTCAAAACCATGACGGCCAAAAAAGTTTTTCATGAATGTGAGACAAAAGACTCTCTTGACTCCAACTGCTCGGGCTTTGTTCAAGAGTTCTTCCAGCAGTTGGGAGCCAATTCCTTGGCGGGCATTGTCTGGCTTGACCGCCAATGTTCGAACCTCGGCGAGGTCCTCCCACATGACGTGCAGGGCGCCGCAGCCGACAACGTTTCCGTCAAGTTCAGCAACAAGAAACTCTTGAATGTCCTCAAAGATTGTCACCGTTGCCTTGGACAGCAAACTTCCGTCATTGGTATAGGCATCGACCAATGATCTGATGGCGCGAACATCAGTTGTTTTGGCCGGACGGATGATGACCGCGGAACTTTCCATCACTGATCTCGCTCGGGTTTGACCAATGGGAACAGGATTGTTTCCCTGATGCCAAGACCTGTCAGTGCCATGAGCATGCGGTCAAGTCCCATGCCCACACCACCTGAAGGTGGCATACCGTGCTCAAGGGCACGCAAGAAATCTTCATCCAGTGTCATGGCTTCTTTGTCACCCTTGGCACCGAGTTTCGCCTGCTCGATCAAGCGCTCGCGCTGGATCACTGGGTCAACAAGTTCGGAATAGCCGGTAGCGAGTTCAAAGCCATCCACGTACAGATCCCATTTCTCAACGACACCCTCGCGGTCACGGTGATCGCGCGTTAGAGGTGACGTGTCAACAGGGAAATGCATGACAAATGTGGGGCCGGTAAACGTTGAAATTACGTGATGTTCAAAAAGTTCTTCAACGAGTTTTCCGTTAACAGAGTTTGGGGCATATTTAATTCCCGCGCTTTCGCACAGCGCCTCGAGGGTCTCGCGTGGTGTTTGCGGTGAAATTTCTTGACCAACCGCCGTGGAAAGTTCACCGTAGAGGTCAATCTGAGGCCAAACTCCTGAGAGATCATGGACACTGCCATCAAAATGCGTAACCTGCAAGGAGCCGTGAACCGCCACGGCTGCCTCTTGAATCAACTCACGGGTGATGGTTGCCATCACCTGGTAGTCAGCAAAGGCTTGATAGAACTCGAGCATGGCGAACTCGGGTGAGTGAGTTGAGTCAGCGCCTTCATTGCGAAAGTTGCGATTGATTTCAAAAACCCGCTCGAGCCCACCGACAACAGCGCGCTTGAGAAACAGCTCGGGAGCGATGCGCAGGAATAGATCGATGCCAAATGCATTGGAATGTGTCACAAATGGTCGTGCAGTTGCCCCACCCGGTTGGGTTTGCAGCATCGGTGTTTCGATTTCCAAATAGTCGCGCTGGGCCAGGGAGTTTCGCAATGCAGCAACCGCTTTAACCCTGAGTCTTGCCATCTCCTGCGCTTGCGGGCGCATGATCAAATCAACATAACGTTGGCGAACGCGGCTTTCCTCACCCATGTCTTTGTGGGCGACGGGGAGCGGGCGCAATGCCTTGGCCGCCATTTGCCACGAGTCGACCATGACCGAGAGTTCCCCTCGCTTGGAGGTAATGACCTCGCCATGCACAAAAACGTAGTCACCGAGATCCACAAGGGATTTCCAGTCAGCAAGGGATTCCTCCCCCACCTCCGCCAAGGACACCATTGCTTGAATGGTTTCACCGCTGCCAGCGCTTAATGTTGCGAAGCACAATTTCCCGGTATTACGGCTAAAAATTACGCGACCAGCGATCCCCACGATTTTCCCGGTCGATGCCTCAGCCTCCAGGTTCCCGTACTGCGCGCGAAGCTCCGCGATAGTGGCATCTATGGGAACCGACACGGGGTAGGCCTGCATCCCCCGCTCCACGAGTTCAGCCCGCTTGTCCATGCGGATCTGAACTTGCTCAGGGACTTCTAGGCTCTCGGTCACAGTCGTCAAGGTTATTAGAGTCCTTGGTCACACCAGTGGGCAGGCTCGCGACACCTAACCACAACTCACCGTCCCTAGACTCATGACATGGAATTCAATCCCCCAGCGCCGATTGCGGGGGTGATCTTTGATCTGCACTCCACATTGGCTGACCAGGGCTCTGCTGCTCAGTGGCTCGAGGCCGCCGAAGACAGATCTGGGGTGCGAGCTCCAGATGCGCAGGTAACTATCGAACGTCTGGACTCGATCGTGGAATTTGCTCGGATCGAAGATCCAACCCACCAACGCGATCTTTCACACTCCGCACACCGCGAAATTTTCACTCGATTGCTCAGCGACTTCACCGAGGAACCTCTCAGTTCAGCCCTCTACGAAACGATCACTGGCAGTTGGTTTATTTACGATGACACACTGCCGGTTCTGCGCGCCCTGCGAGATCAAGGGATCGCAACGGCAATCCTTTCCAACATCGCGGTCGACATTGATGCACTGATGGAACAACTTGGACTCGGTGGCGAGGTCGATGCGGTCATCGCTTCAAGTCACATTGGCGCGGTCAAACCCCAAGCCGAAGCGTTCTTGCACGCTGCCGATGCACTCGGTTTGCCCGTTGAATCACTTTTGATGGTGGGCGATAACTCAATTGACGATGGTGCCGCGGCAAAAGTTGGTATTCGCTCGCTGGTACTACCCCGCACACGAGGCCCAGTACATGGACTCGCAACAGTGCTTGGAGTTGTCGCCGCGGCACAAACTCTGGAGCGCCCCAGCCAGCCTTAATTGCACGGATGCAATATCAACTCTCAACTCTCTTCAACACGGTATTGCACGCGTGCAATACCGCTCCAGAGCAAGCTAGGAACTTTGGCTGTTTTTCGCGAACAGTAGAGCTAACCCGAGCAATGTGAGATCGGGTTCCTCATGTGTGATTGTTTGTGATTCAGGGACAACAACCGAACTCAACCCACCCGTTGCCACAACAGCGGTTACCGGGCCAATCTCCTTGATTATCCGCCCAACAAGCCCGTCCACTTGTCCGGCAAAGCCATAGAGGGCACCTGCCTGCAATGCCTCAACCGTGTTCTTGCCAATTACCGAACGTGGAGCAACTAATTCAACTTTGCGCAAAGCGGCTGCACGCGAGGCGAGTGCATCGAGGGAAATTTCAACTCCTGGCGCGAGCGCGCCCCCAAGGAACTCACCTTTTTCAGAGACCACGTCAAGATTTGTTGAGGTTCCAAAGTCGACAACAATGCACGGGCCGCCAAAGAGGTAGTGCGCGGCAAGGGTGTTCACAATTCGATCAGCGCCGACTTCTTTGGGGTTGTCGGTCAGGATTGGAACGCCAGTCTTAATGCCCGGTTCAACGATCACCGCTTCCAGGTGACCGTAGTAATTCGAAATCATGAGTCGCATTTGGTGCAGCACCGCCGGAACCGTGCTGCACAGGGCAATACCGCTCACGGCAGGTTCCGTCTCGAGGAATCCTCTGAATTTCAGGGCAAGTTCATCGGCCGTCTCAGCAGCATCTGTCTTGATACGCCACGACTTGTGGAGTTGCAACCCCGCATAGAGGCCGATCACGGTGTTGGTATTCCCAACATCAATTGTGAGGAGCATGAAGTTCGCCTTCCCTTATGTCGGCACCGATATCAAGGACTGGCGCTGAGTGCGTGATCGCCCCAACGGCAATGTAGTCAACTCCGGTATCTGCCACAGCTTTTGCTACATCCAGGGTCAGTCCGCCCGATGCCTCGAGCGTGACCTTGCCACCAAAGCGATCTACTGCCGTTTTCATGTTCTCCACCGTGAAGTTGTCTAACAAAACAAGGTCTGCACCGGCCGCCGATACTTGCTCGAGTTGCTCCAGGGAATCTACTTCAACCTCAACCGCGAGATCCGGATACCTTTTTTTGATCGCCGTGAAAGCTTGTGTGACACCACCTGCGGCTGCTACGTGATTGTCTTTGACCAGTGCGGCGTCAGAGAGATTCATGCGGTGATTAACTCCACCCCCGCAGCGAACCGCATACTTTTCCAAAACCCTTAAGCCGGGTGTGGTCTTGCGAGTATCACGGATCTTGGCGTTCGTCCCCTGCACCGCATCAACCCAGGCTCTCGTCGCCGTAGCAATTCCGCTCAAGTGCGAAATGAGGTTGAGTGCTGGGCGTTCAGCTTGCAAAATCTGCCTCGCGGGACCCGTAACGCTGAGTATCACCGAGCCTGGCTCAACACGATCGCCGTCGGAGGCAACCATCGTGACACTCGCGGATGTCCCGCACACGATAAAGAAAACGGATGCAGCAACGGGAACACCCGCCACCACGCCGTTGGAGCGAGAGACTAGGTCCAAAGTTGCAACTGCGTCAGAGTCAATTGTGGCGATAGATGTAACGTCACCGGACTCGTCAACATCTTCATGGAGAGCAGTGAGAATAACTTCTGTGATGTCGAGTGGGTTGAGGCCCGCTGTAATCAGGGCATCGGAAATTTCTTTCTTGAGCTTATGTCTGTTCATCAGGAGTTGAGTCCCACCATTTCCGTCACGATTTCACCGTCTGCATTGCGGTGTGAAACTAGCCGAACCGCGAACCGTGGATCACTCTCGGGGTAGTCCTCGCGCCAATGGGATCCGCGTGTCTCCTCACGCATCAGCGCATGATGCGTGAGGACTGACGCCAAGGTGTGCATATTCGCACTCTCCCAATCCTCAGTGCATTCCCGTGCACCACTCGGATCAATGTGCTCCAGCCAATGTGAAGCGTATGTCAGGGATTCCTCAGTTCGCAACACACCAACATTGCGATCCATAACTGACTGCATCTCGCGACGCAATCGGTGTGGCACCACATAACCACCGTGACCTGTGACCTCAGCAATTGGCTGCACCTGCGGTTTATCGAGTGCAATTGCTTGAGCGATGCGTTTGGCAAAAACTAATCCCTCAAGCAATGAATTTGATGCAAGACGATTAGCTCCGTGAACGCCCGTGCAAGCACTCTCGCCTGCCGCATAAAGACCGGGAACACTCGAGCGGCCCATTAGATCAGTAAGCACGCCACCGGAAACATAATGTTGTGCAGGCGAGACTGGGATCAGATCAATCACGGGATCGATACCGCGTTGGCGGCAACTGGCCAGAATCGTGGGAAACCGCTGCACCCACGTGTCTGCACCCAACATTCGACCATCAAGCCACACGTGTTCTGAGTTTGTCTCCCGCATGGTGCGCATGATCGCCTTGGCAACAACATCTCGCGGAGCAAGGTCGCCTAACTCGTGGAGATCAGCCATGAACGGCTCATGATTAATGTCGAGCAGCCGTGCACCTTCACCGCGCACCGCCTCGCTGACCAAAGGCTGCTGCCCTTTTGCAAGCGGTCCTAACCACAGAACGGTGGGGTGGAATTGCACAAACTCTAAATCTGCAACTTTGGCGCCAGCCCGCAACGCAAGGGCGATGCCATCACCCGTGGAGACATATGGATTCGTTGTTTGGCCAAATACTTGACCAAATCCACCAGTGGTGAGAACTACGGAGGGAGCAAGTCCAGCACCAATGCCGTTGCGCTGACCTGAACCCATCACGTGGAAGGTGACACCCTGCGCGGACCCATCTGAGGCAGTGAGCAAATCCAGAACCAGTGCGTTTTCAATAATCTCAATATCAGGATCATTGAGCACAGCGGCGACAAGTGCCCGAGAAATTTCTGCACCTGTTGCGTCCCCTCCTGCATGAGCAATGCGATTGCGATGATGGCCGCCTTCACGCGTTAATGAAATTTCACCGCTGGGCTCACGATCAAAATTTGCACCGAGTGTGATCAAGTCCCGAACCGCCTGCGGACCTTCTGTGACCAGAACATTGACCGCTTCCGGGTTGCACAACCCGACGCCTGCCGTCAGGGTGTCATCGCGGTGATCTGACGGTGAGTCATCCGATGACAATGCGGCGGCAATACCGCCCTGCGCCCAACGCGTTGAGCCCTCATCGATCTGGGCCTTGGTTAACAGGAGAACTCTGAGTCCCTGCTCCCTCAAGTGAAGCGCAGCGGAAAGCCCTGCCACTCCCGAACCAATCACAATAGAGTCGGCGGCCACGGTCCATCCTGGTGGATCGGATGCAAGCCAACGGTCAACAGTTAGGGGCACGACTCACACACCAACCGAGATCGGACAGTTATCAATTAAATGCGTGGTGCCTACTCGAGCTGCAATCAGAATTCGTCCAGGAACATCGGTTGCATCAGGATCAAGTGCCGCCTGAAGGTCGTTGCGCATGGCCGCGAGATAGGTGACTTCAATGTCACCAACGAGCTCGGCCTGAGCGGCCGCGAGTTTCTCGCGAACACTGCCCCCGCACATTTGTGCCGCGGTCAGTGCCCGAGGGATGGCAACTGCAGTTGCGCGCTCAGCATCACTCAAATATAAATTGCGTGAACTTAGTGCAAGGCCATCGGTGTCGCGAACCGTGGTAACACCCCGCACATCAATTGGGAAATTGAGATCGCGAACCATTGCACTAACCAAAGCAAGTTGCTGATAATCCTTTTCACCAAAGAATGCGATATCAGGACCGGTGAGGTTGAAGAGTTTGGCAACCACGGTCAGCATCCCAGCAAAATGCCCGGGGCGTGATGCCCCCTCAAGGATTGAACCAACTGGCCCAGCCTGCACCGATGTCATATCCCCCAGCGAGACGCCACCGGGATACATTTCCTCAACCAATGGAGCGAACACCACGTCAACACCCGCCTCAGTGCACAACTTCACGTCCTCATGGAACGGACGGGGATATTGGGTCAAGTCTTCATTCGCACCAAATTGCGTCGGGTTAACAAAAATTGAGACAACGACTTCGCCATCAGGCCCGACTTCCTGGCGCGCTGCCTTGACCAGCTCCAAGTGCCCTGCGTGCAGTGCACCCATGGTGGGGACGAATGCGCGCTTGCCGGGCTTTCGGCCAATGAATTCTCGGTATTCCGAGCGAGTGTGCGCAACGATCGTCATGTCGCTCCTCCAAATGGTTCCCCGTCGAGATCTGCACCCAAGGTAATCAATACTCGTGCTGCTTGATCAACAGTAAGAATGCCAGCCTCTAAAGCTCGATCAACCCCGAGTCTGCCCAGCGCCTGATACGCATGGCGGGTGCTGGGTCGGTGCGCCAGAGCCTTCAAGTGTTTATCAATTGTTGCCGAATCTCCTCGTGCCACCGGTCCCGTAAGTGCCTTATCGCCGTAGCGCAATGCATTGTCCAGTGATGCACTGAGAAGTGGTGTGAGAAGTCGCGTCGGGTTTTCCATACCCGCCTCGCGAAGCAACGAGAGTGATTCATTGACCAAGACATTCATGTAATTGGACCCGAGCACCATGGCGGCGTGATACACCGCACGGGCTTCCTCGGGCACCCAAACTGGTTCACCACCCATCTCAACAACGAGTGCCTCAGCAACTGGCCTGACATTTTCGGGTGCCGTGACTCCAAAAGGGGCATCATGTAACCGGCTTACATCAACACTTGTTCCGGTAAATGTCATGGCCGGATGAATTGCCATTGGCTGACACAGGGTCGCTGGCTCTAGCACGCCAATTCCGTACCCACCCGAGGTGTGAGCCACAAACTGCCCGGCTTGAAAGATTCCTGCCCGGGCAAATCCATCGACAAGTCCTGGTAACACGTCGTCAGGCACAGCAAGAATCAGTAACTCGCAATTCCTCGCCACTTGATCTGCGGGCAAGACGGGGACACCGGGAAGGAGGGCCTCAGCCCGCAAGAGGGAAATATCTGAAACGGCTGCGACCCCCGTTAGTACGTGTCCTGCGCTGCGCAACGCTGCTCCCAGCACCGCACCGACTCGGCCAGCACTGACCACACCAACGCGCAGTCGTGGGGGCGAGTCCATGTTGAAAGCCTAAGGGTCACTAACGTCACCAACTATGGCCCCTTACATCCCGTGGCAGCAGGCCTGGGAATCCGCGCACTACGGGACATCAGGCTTTTATCGAACGCAACAAAATCCGGAAAACCACTTTCGCACGAGCGTCATGGACTCCTCTGCCACGAATCAAAGGATTTTCGATGTCGCTCTCGGAACATTTCTCTCCCTAGGCTCACCACCTGAGTTCACCGTCCTCGATGTGGGGGCGGGAAATAATCAACTTGCCCATGATCTCCATTCCGCTGCTGTGGAATCGGGCCACCGCTGGACCGTTATGTCACACAACCTCGCGGAAGGGGATGCCCGCAATTTGACACCGCGCGGGGGTAACGGCGTTGTGATCGCGCATGAGTTCCTTGATGACATCCCCTGCACGCTCGCTGAAGTGGATGCTGACCTGAACTTTTGCAGTGTCCTCGTTGAACCCGAGACAGGGCATGAACAACTGGGTGATCAGGTTAACGACATTGAGCGCGCCTGGCTGGAGACGTGGTGGCCGGTAACAGTGATTGGTGCCCGGCGTGAAGTGGGCTTAGCCCGCGATCGAGCGTGGGAAACCTTGCTAAGAATTTTTGATTCCGGCAGCGCCATCGCGATCGACTACTCACACACGCTCGAGCAACGCCAATCCGGACTTTTTGATTCTGGGACTCTCATTGGTTACTCACACGGCAGGGCCAAGCGACCTGTTCCAGATGGCTCAATGAATATCACCGCCCACGTCAGCGTTGATTCACTCATTGAGACCGGAGCCGAACTGGGACTTCCGCCTGCAATTCTCGAGCGACCTCACAAGGCCAGTGACTTTCGGTGGCTCATTCAACCCCTTGCATGAGGCATGCAACGATGCCCACATGAGTAAGGGCTTGAGAGAACTGATTGCTGGAGTGGGTCTGGCTCCCGGTGACATCAGCCTGGATTTAGGCGATTTTCACCCGATTGCCCAAGGTGGATTCCAACTTCACCTCACTCTTAATGGCGACACCATAGTTTCAGCACAACCACGCATTGGATTTATGCACCGAGGAGCAGAAAAACTCTTTGAGGCACGTGATTACAAACAAATCATGATGTTGGCCAACCGCCATGACTGGTTTTCCCCATTTGCATCAGAACTTGGCGTTGCACTCACCCTTGAAACCGCCATGGGCATCACGCCACCCGTTCGTGCCACGTGGATTCGCATGCTCATGGCAGAACTCACGCGCGTGAACGCTCACTTGGCATTCCTTGTGGGGACCGTTACCGATTCGCAGTCACGGAGTTGCCGCACCTTGCGCGAAAAAATCACGGTGTGGTTTGAGAGTGCAACCGGCAATCGGGTGCACCCCATGTTTGCCCGCATCGGTGGCGTTGCGCATGACCTTGATCCAGAGCTCATTAGCGCTGCAGGGGCGATTGCCACTGAGATCACGAGCAATCTCGCCCCATGGAGAGATTCCATTGACGCGGCGGATCTTGCCGGTGTTGCGGTTCTGGTCAAAGAAAGTGCACTGGGTCACGGCGCGAGCGGCCCAGTTGGTCATGCAAGTGGACTGGCCAATGACCTTCGAGTCGCAAGTCCATATATGTTGTATTCGGAATTGGAATTTCTTGAAAACACTGCGCCCGTTGATGGCGATGCCAGGTCGCGGTTCCTTCAACTCGCACATGAGTTGGAGCAGAGCGCGCACCTCATTAATCAGTGTGTCAATACCATCAACGGTTCCCCTGCAGTGGACGTCAATGTAGTTCTACCCAAAGTGGTACGCGCCCCTGAAGGAACCACGTACTCCTGGAGTGAAGGCCCCACGGGTATTAACGGATGGCTGCTGGTCAGCGCAGGAGATAAAACACCGTGGCGTTTAAAGTTGCGCTCGGCATCCTTCAACAACTTTGATGCGCTCACCAGAACTCTTGCGGGACTTCAGATTGATCAATTGCCCGCGGCAATAAAAAGTACTTTTATTGTTATTGGTGACTTGGATCGTTAGCTCGAATATAGGTAGCAAACCGAGCACGCAGTAGTGGCTCGATTTCGGGGTCAATCTCCCCATGGCCAAACATTTGTTTGGCAGCGCGCACGGTCTCAATGAACGTGCCACCGATTGAACCGAGGTCACCGCCCTCGCCCTCAATTGCCACCATGCCGGGCATGTGGCCAAAGACATCCGTGAAGAATCCAATGTCGAGTTTCTTCTCCGCCAAATGAAATGCCTTGTGGCGCAGTTCATCAAATGGAAGGTCTTCCAACGGGATGTTTTCGCTCATGTCGCCAGACTACCCAAGCCTTGACTCAGCAAGCGCTAACCCCGGCGTGGAACATGGTCATTTGTTTCCATCGGCTTCATTGCGCGCAACGCACATAGATTCCAGCCACAAGCCCGAAACCACCAGAATGATGGATCCGATGGCTGCGAGAAATCCCGAAATCATGGTTGACCATCCGGCCGGTGTTGCAGATTGCCCAACAGCAACGAGGGCGACTCCAAGATAAAACCCGGCAATGACCGCACCGGTGCGGCTCGCCGCCATAGCTAGAACTGCAATGCGCGCAGACGCTAGCGGCGGGAACGGTTGGGCACCCGGTTTGCGTTCGAGGCGTGGTTTGGCAAAAAAAGTCCAGAGACCAACACTGATCCCGAGAATCCAGAGAGCAGCAGGCGCAAGGCTCGGCACCGGGATACTTCGCCCCGTCTGGCCTTGAACTATTTCTGCGCTTGCCCACCCAATGGCACCAAGGACAACAAAAATGATGGCCAGGTGAGAGAGCTTGGTTTGACCCATCACGCATCTAGCCTCTCGGGGATTGCAGTCAATGAATCACAAGTGCTTTGAAGTTGATCAATGCTCCCATGTCCAGGAAGTTCACGAAACTTACTTGGTAACGAAATCCCATTCCAGGGCACCGTGACAAATGACCGCTCAAATGCTCGCGGATGCGGGATCGTGAGGTCGGTCGTGTCCATCGTGACAGGCTCACCATCGCACCACGCTGCGATGATGTCGAGGTCCAGTGTTCGTGGACCCCACCTAATTTCACGAGTGCGACCGAATTCGTTTTCCACGCGGTGAAGTTCATCCAATACCTCTGTGGGTGAAAGTTCGGTCTCGAAAACAGCGACAGCGTTGGTGAAATCCCCCTGCTCAACTCCACCGACCGGTGCGGTGCGATAAAGGCTCGATGCGCCCACGACTTTCCACAACATTGCAAGTTTGATATACGCACCTTTTAAGGTGTCCACAGGCTGATCGAGATTTGCACCAAAGGCGATGACATAGGTGTTCACAGGAATGATCACCAACTACCTGTGCTTGTAACGGCTGACAACGACATCACCGAAATCACCTTCAATGGGCGCATCGGGTTTATGCACCCTGACGTTGACGGAGACAACCTGCGGGAACTTCAAGCAATCCGAGGCAATGGACTCAGCAAGTTTCTCAATCAGATCAACCGGCTCACCGGTGATTCGTGCTCTGATTGCATCAGAAACTTCCGCGTAATTGACGGTATCAGCGAGGTCGTCGGTCTGCGCTGCATGTGCAATGGAGATTCCCAAGGTGGCGTCAATGGAAAAGTACTGACCATTCTCGCGTTCATGTTCCAGCACACCGTGATAGCCGTAATCCCTGACACCAAATATCTCAATCGTGTCCATGGCGGGATTGGGGTTGACCGCGTTGAGCCCCTTGATTGCATCACTCGTTGCCTTCACATCATGAACGCGAACTCCCCAAACCCCCCGCTGAAGCAACTGGGCACCAATTACCGCGGATGCAATATCCCTGTCCTGCTCGGAGCGTTCAACACCACCAGAATCAGCCAAGAGATGCCCGAGGAAACGCTTGCGAGAAACACCAACAAGGAGTGGGAAGCCCAGACTCTGAAGATGATCAATATGGCGAAGCAGTTCCCAATTGTGTTCAAAAGTCTTGCCAAACCCAATACCCGGATCAAGGATTATGTTGTTCTTGTTGATTCCTGCGGCAAGCGCGCGTTCCGCTTGTAACTGCAACTCGGTTCGAACTTCCTGCACAACGTCGCTGAAAGCGATGTTCTCTTGCATTGTTTTGCTCGGCCCACGCCAGTGCATGAGAATGATAGGCACATTTAATTCCGCTGCGGTGCTCAACATTGCTGGGTCAGAAAGTCCGCCGCTGACATCGTTGATCATGGAGGCACCGGCATCTACCGCTGCGTGAGCAACTTGCGCGTGCATGGTGTCGATACTGACGTACAGGCCTCGAATGACGAGTTCCTTTATCACGGGGAGAACACGATCAAGTTCCACATCAACGGGAATGCGATCTGCTCCGGGCCTGGTGGACTCGCCACCGACATCAATTATCTGGGCTCCGTGGCTCACCATTGCCTCAGCCGCGAGCACGGCCGCGTTCACATCTGCATAACGGCCGCCATCAGAAAATGAATCAGGTGTGACATTAAGGATCCCCATGATGACGCCGGGATTCCGAATGCTCATTGCGCTACCGGCCTGAGGAAATCAATGCCATGGCTTCAGCGCGCGTTGCGGCATCGCGCAAACTGCCACGAACCACGCTCGTTGTTGTCACCGCACCAGGCTTTCGCACACCACGCAACGACATACACATGTGCTCGGCTTCAATGATCACGATCGCACCGCGCGGCTGAAGTATCTCCATGATCGAATCAGCAATTTGAGAGGTTAAGCGTTCCTGCACCTGTGGCCGGTGGGCGAAAACATCGGTGACGCGAGCCAACTTGGAAAGGCCCGTGATCCTCCCGTTTTCGTTCGGAATGTAACCAATATGGGCAACACCATGGAACGGCAACAGATGGTGTTCACACATGCTGTTGACACTGATGTCCTTAACAATGACGAGTTCGTCATGACCCAAATCAAAAGTGGTCGTGAGAACTTCTTCAGCGTTCTGGTGTAGCCCACCAAAGATTTCGGCATAACCGCGAGCCACCCGGGCAGGGGTGTCAAGCAGTCCATCACGCTCGGGGTTCTCGCCGATCGCAATCAAAAGGTCCCTGATGGCTTTCTCCACGCCTTCATGGTTGTAGGGGGCAATAGCCGCAGGTTCTGGGGCGCTGATCGGGTTGATGTCGTTCATGCTCTTAGACGTTCGATTCAACCGAGTCGCTGGCCGCTTCAGGCTCTGTATGTTTCTCCGGCTCACGAGCGACCAACTCAGCAACAACAACCGGCCCGCTGAGATCCGGTGCTCTGCGCGCAGAACCGGTCCACGCGCCACGAACTTCGCGCAAGTTGAGTTCACGGAAGATCTCTTCGATCTCACCCTTGTCCAGTGTCTCGCGTTCCATGAGGGCTACGACGATGGCATCAAGTGCTTCGCGGTTGGTCACGAGAATGTCATAGGCCTCTTGATGTGCGGCCTCAATGAATGCGCGGACTTCTTCATCGATTGCGGCTGCAACTTCTTCAGAGAAGTCACGGGTGTGACCCATGTCCCGACCCATGAATACTTCGCTGCTTTCCTTGCCGTACTTGATGGCGCCCAACCGCTCAGTCATGCCGTACTGCATCACCATGGCGCGGGCAACGGCTGTTGCCTTTTCAATGTCATTGGACGCACCCGTTGTTGGATCGTGAAAAATTAGTTCCTCAGCGGCACGACCGCCGAGCATGTATGCCAACTGGTTAAGCATCTGACTGCGCGTTGTCGAGTACTTTTCCTGATCCGGCAAGACCATGGTGTAACCCAGTGCGCGACCACGCGGCATGATCGTAATTTTGTGCACGGGGTCGTTACCCGGCAGTGCCGCGGCGACAAGAGCGTGGCCAGCTTCGTGGTAGGCAGTGATCAAGCGTTCTTCGTGGTCCATGACTCGGGTGCGCTTTTGTGGCCCAGCAATGACACGGTCGATTGCTTCATCCATGATCACGTTATCGATTTCAGTGTGACCACCACGTGCCGTCAACAGTGCGGCCTCGTTGAGCACATTCGCCAGATCTGCGCCGGTGAATCCAGGCGTGCGTCGCGCAACGGCCATGAGGTCAACCTCGGGCTTGATGGGCTTGCCCTTGGCGTGCACCTGCAGAATTTCAAAGCGGCCCGTGAGATCGGGGCGGTCCACACCAATTTGCCGATCAAATCGCCCCGGACGCAGGAGCGCTGGATCAAGAATGTCAGGGCGGTTGGTTGCAGCGATCATGATCACTCCACCGGAGACATCGAAACCGTCCATCTCAACGAGCATCTGGTTGAGGGTCTGCTCGCGTTCGTCATGACCGCCGCCCATACCCGCACCACGGTGACGGCCGACCGCATCGATTTCATCCATAAAAATAATCGCGGGAGCATTCGCTTTAGCCTGCTCAAAAAGATCACGAACGCGGCTGGCGCCAACACCAACAAACATTTCAACGAAGTCAGAACCCGAAATTGAATAGAACGGCACACCAGCCTCACCCGCAACCGCGCGAGCAAGGAGTGTTTTACCTGTTCCCGGAGGGCCGTATAGCAAGACCCCCTTCGGAATCTTGGCGCCGACAGCCTTGAACTTTTCAGGATCGGCTAGGAAGTCTTTGATCTCTTCGAGTTCTTCAACAGCCTCAGCAGCTCCAGCGACATCAGCGAAGGTTGTTTGTGGCATGTCCTTGGAAATCATTTTTGCTTTTGACTTGCCAAAGTTCATTATGCGCGAGCCGCCGCCCTGCATTTGACTGAAAATGAAGACCATGATCAGGACGAGAAGAATGAACGGGAGCAAGGAGACCAATAACGTGACCAAGAGACTTTCGCTGGGAACAACAACGTTGTATCCCCCGGGCAACATTCCAGCGTCAGATTTTTCTTGCAGCATTTCCTGCAATAAGACACCCTGACCCGTGACATAGGTGGCACGAACAACGTCGCCGTTCTTCAGAGTGAGTTCAAGGACCTGATCGCGATCCGTGATGGTCGCGGTGTCGACGTTGCCATTGGAGATCTCTGAGATGGCGACGCTGGTATCAATTTCATCAGGCGCACCTGCACCCGAAATAAGGCTGGATCCCACCAGAACAAAGATGACGGCAAGAGCGATCCAGAAAAAGGGTCCCCGAATGATCCGCTTGAAGTTCACTTCCTCACGGTACTACGACCCCATGGGGGGAGTTGCCTTGCATTCGCCGTTATGCCCAAGGCGAAAAGGTCACGGGGCTGGGATCTAGTTCTCGTACACGTGAGGTGCCAGAGTTCCCACGCACCGCAGGTTTCGGTACTTTTGCGCGTAGTCCAATCCGTAACCCACCACGAATTCGTTCGGGATGTCAAAGCCCACATATTTAGCCTCGACGGGGACCTTCATTGCCTCAGGCTTGCGCAGCAGGGTGAATACCTCGATGGACTTGGGGTGGCGTGAGCCGAGGTTTTTGAGCAGCCATGTCAAGGTCAGCCCTGAATCCAAAATATCCTCGACCACGATCACGTGGCGCCCTTCAATGTGGGTGTCGAGGTCCTTGAGAATCCTCACGACGCCGCTCGAGGTTGTTCCCGAGCCATAAGAGGAAACAGCCATCCAGTCCATCTCGACTTTGTGGGTCCGAAGTGAACGCACGAGATCGGCCATCACCATGACGGCACCTTTCAGTACACCAACGAGCAGGATTTCTTCATCTTCATAATCGGCTTGGATCTGATCAGCGAGGATCTGGATTCGATTGAGCAGTTCCTCCTCAGTCAGCAGAACGTGTTGTAGATCTGCACTGATGTCCGCTGAATCCATGATGCTCCTCGTTCTAGTTGCTAACTCTCACGTGCGGTATATCCGTAGCCTTCCATACTCCCTTACAGCGCTTGCACCAGATGGCAAAGCAACCTCACCTTGGCCATGCCAGTGCGTCACCAACGCATTGATTGCCGCTACATGGTTAAAAGTCAAAGGTGATGATTCACGTTCCACACCAACCACTTGTTCATAGATTCTTCGAATGACGCGTGTCCGGACCGCCTCCGGTAAATCAAGTAGGTGGGTGACTTCGACAGTACCTTGAATTGAGTCATTCGAAAATTCAACATTTCCGATGCCCAAGTCAGCCCACTGTTCGAGTGCTTGGTCATCGGCACGCAGCAATTGGGCTGAGCGAACCAAGCCTGCAACAATTCCAGGGCCAAAATCCGCGCGGAGCTGCTCAAGGTGCGTGCGCATGTGAACTCGGGCATAAGCCGAATCCGCATTATGCGGATCAGACCACGGAGTGATTCCCATTGGCTCGAGCAATTCCGTGACCGCTAACGCGACATGAGTTCGCGCAATCCCCAGGAACGGACGGTGAATCTGATCATCACAGGCACTCATGGCGCCGAGACTGTGGGCGCCGGCTCCGCGAAGGAGTCGCAACAACACGGTTTCTGCTTGATCATCAGCCGTATGCCCCAGGAGAATCGGGTTGCCCTTGGCCACCGACGCCAATGCCGCTCTGCGCTCTTTGCGTGCGGCCGATTCCATGCCCTCGCCTGAGATCTGGTCCACGGTCACCGGGACCACTTCGGCACTGGATGCACCAAGTGCCAAAGCGTGCGCGTTGGCAACGCGGGCAATTTCTGCCGACCCGGGCTGAAGTTGATGGTCCACGGTCACTGCATGCACGGTGAAGCCCTCACGTTGGCCAACCCAGGATGCAATGGCCGTGAGCACGAGTGAATCTGGTCCGCCTGAGCACCCGACAACTACGGCTCTCGTGTCACTCGGCAGGCAGTCCCGCAGGGCAACCCGCATGGCGACAACTTGCTCAGACGCTGGCTTTTTCATGCCTCGGTGAGCATTCGCTGTTGCCACAGGGCGGGTTTCTGAATCTCCGCCGTTGATGGCAGGTTTTCTGGTCGTTGCCAAATCTGATTGAACGCTTCCATGCCTATCGCATCAACACAAGCGCTCACAAATGCAGCGCCATTTCGATACTGCGCTAATTTCTCATTCATGCCTAAAAGGTGCGAGACAAACCCTTTGTTCTGATCTCGGCGCTCCTCGAATCGTTCGCGGATTACGTTAACGGTTGGAATGACCTCGGGGCCACCAAGGTCCATGACAAAATCTGCATGACCTTCCAAGAGGGTCATGAGCGCACTGATTTTCAAGTAAATTTCTTTTTGCTCGTCACTTTGCACGAGCTCAATAATGCTTTGATCGTTACGAGTGATGACGCAATGAACAACTTGCACAATGCGGCGGGTCAACTCGATGGGGTTCAGTTTTGATGCATTGACAAATTCATTAATAAGTTGGACAAAGTAATCCCGCATCCATGGAACAGCGCCAAATTGCACTCGGTGGGTTTCTTCATGCAGACATACCCACATGCGGAAATCCGTGGGGTCAACATCAAGTGTCTGTTCCACTTTCACAATATTTGGGGCGACAAGCAACAAGGTCCCCTCCTGTGAAAATGCCTCGTACTGGCCCAGCACTCGACCCGATGCCCAACCCAACACCAAACCTGTTTGAAATGCATTCGCTCGATCACTCAACGGATCAAAAACCGATGACTCCTTGCTGATCATGCCCATTAATACATCGATAGCATCCACGTTGGACGCAATCCATTTCGCCCGATCGACCACGAGCGCAGGTCGAGCAACATCTGCGTGCATTCCGGTAATCCGTGCGATGTGTTCGCTGGCAAGCACAGACAGTGATTGCAACTCACTTACCGCTTGCAATGCATCTTCTTGGGTGACTTTTGGCCCCAGGGGTGTTGTGCGCTGCGCTGACTTGAGAATCAACTCCTGATGCGGATTGTGCAAATCAGTACTCATGTGCAGCCACACTTGGCGAGTTTTGTTGCAATGCGGTCCATGGTGTTGCGTGCTGAATAAACAGATGGAACATCGTTGCCCAACATGACGAATACGAGTAAGCGTCCGCTCTCATCGAGCACCGTTCCTGCCAGTGACGAGACTCCGGTCAATGAACCCGTTTTGGCCCTAATGACATCCGCGCCCGCTCTTGTTCCTTTGGAATCGAATCGGTCTTCGAGTGTTCCTGTACGTCCTGCCACGGGAAGCCCAGTGGCAATGGATGCCCATTCGGGTTGATCACCCCTGACCATTTCAGTGAGAACTTGGGCCACCGCGGATGCACTCACCCTGTTCTTGGTGGACAGTCCGCTACCGTCTGCCAAACGCAGGCCGGCGGCATTGACACCATTACTCGCAAGTACCGAAGTCATCGCACGCGAGGATCCAAAGAAACTGCCATCACCATTGACGCGAACGCCCACGAGGTGCGCCAAGATCTCCGCAACGTCGTTATCCGATTCGGTGAGCATCGTGTCAATGGCGACGGCCATGGTCTCCGATTGAACAGAGGCAACACCCACAGAAACCGTTGGCGCCTTCCCTCGATCGATCTTCCTGACAGCGATGCCCTTCTTTTTTAATCGCTGGGCAAAGAGTTGCGCGCTCTGCTGTGCAGGGTCGTCCACGCGAGCAGAAGCGCCCGGACGCACACGCGCTGCACCTACCGTGAGCGCAGAAACTGGAGCCGCCACACCAAGTTTGGGGTAACTGCTTTTCCATCCGGGTCCCAATGCTGGACCGGTGAACAATGAGTCGTCATAAGTAAGTGTTATTGATTTTGTGCCCGAAGCCAAAAGTTTGTCCGCGGTTGCCTGGGCGAGTGCTTTGAGTGAATTCGTGCCCTTTGTTCGAGACATCAGCGGATCACCGCCACCAATAAGGAACACGCTGTCGCTCTGACGGGTCACCTTTGTGGTTGTTCGATACAGAGGTCCGAGGGAACTGAGAACCGCGGCAGCCGTCAAGACTTTATTCACCGATGCAGGCGTGCGGCGTTTTGTGGGTTTTTCAGCAAAAAGTTCCTTGCCCGTCACTGGGTCAACAACCAGCATGGAAAGTGCGCCCACCGTTGGGTCTTGGGTGAGTTTGCCAATTGCGCGGTCCACTCCAGTTGGCGTGGGAATGGGGGCCTTTTGGCTCAGAGGTCGGTATTCACTGGGAATTGGGCCAGGTGGTGGACCATCAACTGTCGGAACAGAGCCGAACACAGGAACAGAGCCCAACACAGGACCCGTCAGTGCGACGCTAACCACAGCGAGAATCGTGCTCAAGATCGTGACTGAAAATGCAACTTGTCCAGTTCTGCCCAGCGCGCGCGGTTGAGTAGCCATCCCCACTACTCTAAGTCACCATGGAGCCCCTTGAGTTCGACGTCACCATCGAAATCCCCGCTGGCAGTCGTAATAAGTACGAAGTTGACCACAAAACCGGCCGGATTCGCCTCGATCGCATGCTGTTCACCTCCACCCGCTACCCCCACGATTATGGGTTCATCGAGGACACTCTCGGCCTTGACGGAGACCCCCTGGATGCCCTCGTTCTACTCCAGGAGCCCACCTTTCCGGGCGTCGTCATCCGCTGCCGCACGGTGGGCATGTTCCGCATGACCGATGAAGCAGGCGGTGACGACAAAGTCCTGTGTGTCCCGGCTGGAGACCCCCGCATGGAGCACCTGCGCGATATTCACCATGTTGCCGAATTCGATCGCTTGGAAATTCAGCATTTCTTTGAGGTGTACAAAGATCTCGAACCCGGAAAATCCGTTGAAGGCGCCACCTGGACCGGGCGCCTTGAGGCAGAAGCTGAAATCCGCGAGTCGTGGGCTCGCGCAAAGAACGCTGGTCACTAAACCCTTGACTCGACGCAACTTTTTGGGATCAATGCAGCCCCATTGATAGTCATTTAATTGTCATAAAAAATTACTACTGAGAGTTCGTTTCCTTGAGCGTCACCTGTAACGGCACAAAAGTTTGCACCCGGATTGGTTCGGGCAGCGGAGTTAGCCCGTAGGTTTCAAAGGAGCCTTGCCCAGAAAGCCTAACCAGAAATTGAACGGTGGACAGGGGCAATGGATTCGCGGGGTCATTGCACACCATCGCGTGCGCAGTTCCCATAATCGGCCAACCAATAAGTGGTTGGCCTTCTGCTAAAACAATTTTCGATGCAGCGATGTCAAAGTTTCCTTCAACAGGAACTCCGCCCGTGGCTGGCGTGGCAATAAGGCTAGTTGGATCAGCAACCACTTCCATGGCACCCGAACCGACCTTTTGCAACTGGGTGTCATCCGGGTTGATGAACTCACCTTGAATGTCCACGGCGGCCATCGGGATCAGGTTGTTAATGGCCACCACGATCGGCAGAATCGCGACCGTGCCTTCATAGGCGATTACCTCATTGAGCAGTTCTGTTTCATCGGCAAACTTTTCACCGTATTCCAAGGTGCCGCTGGGACCCGTTGTCCACGCCTGCGGCGCTTCTTGGGAGAGCCATGTTGTCAGCGCTTCAACCGATCCAGTGGGGCCATCAACGCTCATCACAGCAATTTCGGGGAGCAGGGTTAAGTCGTAGTCCTGATTCAGGTCTTGGATCGCACTGTCATCCCACGTGGTGATCGATCCGGTGAGGATTCCGGCGACGACTTCGGGGCTGAGAATTAATCCGTCAAGCCCAATGATGTTGTAAGACAGTGCCACGCCATAACTGAAAATTGGCACCGTGATGACTTCACCCGTGCACAGCTCAGCGAATGTCGCCGCTTGATCAGCTGAGGGGGCGTGGTCGAGAATTTCGACGCCGGCGGTCGTCCCTGCCGGTACTTCTGTGATCAACTGTTCAGGACACACGCCACCGAGCGTGACGTTGACCATGTCGAGACTGCCCATGAAGTCTGCGGGGACAGCTACTTCCTGGGAACCTGATTGACAGTCGATTTGGTTTTCCACCTGAGCCGCAAGTACGTCAGGAGGCATAGGGGGTGTGCATCCACTCAGTACTAGAGATGCGGCTAGCCCGGAGACCGCGATGAGGGCAATGCCCCAGCGACGATTAAGAAACTGGTTCATTGCCCTCACCTTTAGTCGTTTTTTTTACTTTTAAGAAACTTACTTACTTGATTTCGAGAGCAAGTGACTTCGCTTTTGCGAGGACCTTGCCGCCGACTGGAACGTAACCGAGTGACGCTGCACGCTGTGGTCCGCACTTCTGGAGCAGGTAGTCAGCGAACTGACGCACACCCAGTCCGTTCGGGCCCTTTCCATCGGTGCGAGCCAAGAGGTAGCTGAAGATTGCTACTGGGTAAGCGCCCTTCGACTTGACGTTGTAGTTCAAGCTCACGAGACCGTTGGAACCAATGTTGGTCTGGTTTGCAAGGTTCTTGGCAGCTGATGCCGAGGAAGGAGCAACAAACTCACCGAGAGCGTTCTGAACACGAGCGGCGGGGTAGCCCTTGGCATCGCCGAGATCCACGTAACCGATTGTTCCTTCTTTACCCGTGACAAGTGCCATGACACCTGCATTGCCTTTACCTGCGACACTGTTTGAAGGTGGATTTCCTCCGGGGAACGCTGAGGTCATGCTGTCGCCGACCTTGGTGAAGATGCTTGGTGCCCATGCATTCAGGTACTGCAACGTGTTGTTAGTGGTACCCGAGTTGTCTGAACGGTAAGCAATGGTGATTGGAGTTGCAGGAATGCCGCTTGCAATACGTGGGTTGGACCTAAGGATTTCCCTATCGTTCCACTTGGTGATCTTTCCACCCAGGATTTTTGCAAGTGTGGTTTGCTTGAGCTGGATGGAAGAGCCGAGCGAACGCTTGGTTTTCGAATTTTTCAAGTTGATGGGGAATGTCACAGCGCCACCAATGTTGGGAATGTATTCCCAGCCAAATGTTGGCTCACCGGATGAGTACTTGCTGTCGGTCTGTGCATAATCAAAAACACCCTTGGTGAAGTTTGACTTGCCCGTGCCGGATCCGGTGCTGGTGTACTGGATTTTGAAGTTGCTCTGTGAGGCATTGAAGTCAGACGCACATGCCTGAATCCATGGATACGGGAAGGAAGCACCACCACCGCTGATTGTTTCTGCAGCATTTGCAGGAACTGCAACCATGAGTGACGACGCTACGAGTGCAGTGGTACCTGCGACGCTTGCTGCGAGTGCAACGATTCTTCGCACTTTTACTCCTTTATTGGGTTGGATTTGCATTTCTTGATTCGTAATCTAGGTAGTGAAAGTGGATGAAAATGATCGCTCACTTGTCATCTGGCTAACCTTTAGATGAACAGTTGGTGTCCCACCTTGGCGTTGTTCACCAACTAGTTATCCAAATCGCCCATTGACGTAATCCAGAGTGCGTTCATCCTGAGGGTTGCCAAAGATTTCTGTCGTTGCACCCTGCTCGACCACGTAACCAGGCTTGTTCTCCTCCGCGAGGAAAAAAGCGGTGTAGTCAGAAACACGGACCGCCTGCTGCATGTTATGGGTGACAATGATGATGGTGATGTCCTTGGACAACTGGCGAATTGTCTCTTCGATCTTGAGTGTGGATGCTGGATCGAGAGCTGAGCATGGTTCATCCATAAGAAGGACATGGGGATTAACCGCAAGGGCGCGAGCAATCACCAGTCGTTGTTGTTGGCCACCGGAAAGCTCCCCCGCGTGGGCATTAAGTCGATCCTTAACTTCTTTCCACAGACCCGCTGACGTCAAAGTTTGCTCAACAATGTCATCGTGGTCGCTGCGCTTCATTCCTGAGAGTTTCAGACCCGAGAGAACATTGCCGCGGATCGTCATGGATGGGAAGGGGTTTGGCTTTTGAAAAACCATTCCGATGGAAAGGCGAATATGCACAGGGTCAACATTCTGGGCATAAATGTCGTTGCCCTCGTAGAGAACTTCACCTGCCAGCGCAGCACCGGGGATCAATTCATGGAGGCGATTCAGGGTGCGAATGAAGGTCGACTTCCCACAGCCTGATGGACCAATAAGAGCGGTGACAGAATTTTTGGGAAACGCCATGTTCACGTCCTCGAGAACCTTGCGCTTGCCAAACCACACGCTGACATTCTTGGCTTCCATCTCGATTGCGCCAACATGAGCTTTGCTCTTGTCAACTTCGACTTCGAGTTCACTCATGCTTTTCATCATCTCCTGTGTCGCTGTCTGAACGCTGTCCATGTCACTTCCTTCCTAGTGGATGTCAAAAAATGGCTGTTTAGGCACTCCGCTTTCTTCCCCCTAGATAGCGGGTCACCGTGAACAAAATCGCCACCAAAATCATGAGCGCCAAAGCCGCTCCCCATGCACGGGTCACTGCATCGGGGTAGGGCTGTGCAACGTTGTCGAAGATGAATGTGGGCAACGCCGAGATCGGATCAGAAATCGGGTTGACCACGGTTTGGTCGTTTTTGAGAGCCGTGAGCAACAGCGGTGCGGTCTCCCCCACGACGCGAGCCACGCCAAGCAAGACTGCAGTAATGATTCCTGTCTTTGCCGCAGGAATGACCACCTTGGACACAACTCGAGCTCGCGTTGAACCCAGTGCGAGTGCTCCCGTGCGAAGTTCTTCTGGCACAAGACGAAGGACTTCTTCTGCGGTACGAGCAACAGTCGGCAACATCAGGATTGCATAGGCAATTGCACCTGCAAGTGCGCTCTGACGAAGGACACCCGTGAGAATGAAAACGGTGAGCACAAACAAACCGGCAACAACGGATGGAACGCCACTCATCGCTTGTACAAAGAATCTGACATAAGGCACCGCCCTGCCCCGCACTTCAGTGACGTAGACAGCCGTTGCGATTCCCAAGGGCACCGAGATGATGGCTGCGATTCCAACGATCAGGAATGTTCCAATAATTGCGTGACCGATGCCCCCATAATCCAAAGGCGTGCTGGGGCTGATGTACACACTATTTTGAAAAATAAATGATGGCCTAAAGGCCTCAATCCCCCGTGCAATGATCGTGAAAAGCATCGATCCCAGAACTATCGCACTTAACGCAGTAGCACCAATGGCCAGGACGATTATGCACGAGTCAAGAATTCCATGTTTGCCCTTTGTCACGAGTGCAGCCAATCCTGCCGCCAAGAGTTGCAATGGGAAATAAATGACCGTGAGCAATATCGCTGGTGGGGTGACGTCCGCTGAATAAATTAACCCAACAACCGCGATGGGAACCACTACTGCAATGGCGGTTGCAATCCAGAATTTTGCCGGTCGTTTACTCCAGGGCCGCTGCGGCACTTGTTCAATCGCTGGGCCATTCAGACTCTCTGGCCGCTCCATCACAGTTGTCATGACCGTAGCCGTTCTGTTCGCCGGACGATTAGATTTGCTAGAGCGTTGACAAACAATGTGCCGAGGAATAAGAAGAAGCCCGCCGCAAGGAGTACCTGAACTTCGAACTCTCCATTGGTCTCACCAAATTTGGAAACGATGAGTGTCGCGACGGACCCACCGCCTGATTCGAGAATGTTGAAAAAGTTGATGTCAAAAACAATTTTCAGAACAAAGAAGACCGCGATTGTTTCGCCCAGTGCTCGGCCTAAGCCCAGCATGATGCCTCCGACGATTCCACCGCGACCAAAAGGAAGGGCGACGTAGCGCAGCATGGTCCACATGGAGCATCCCAGTGACTCCGCCGCATTAATCAACTCGGGCGGCGTTCTCTTAAGAACTTCAGCCGTAATGGACGTAACGATTGGAATCATCATGATGGCCAAGACCAAGCCTGCCATGAACGGGGTGCCACTGAAGTTGCCTGAATCATTTGCAAATAAAGGAATCCAACCGAGATAGTGATTCAACAACTGCTGCCATTCCTCGGCCGGTGGAACCAAAACATAAAAGGCCCACAATCCAATGATCACGCTTGGAATTGCGGCCATCAAATCAATCAGATTCGTAAGAATCTTGGACAATTTTGCTGGTGCCATGAACACCATGAACACGGCGAGGAACAAACTGACGGGCACCGCAATGACCAATGCAATCACGGCGAGGAGAAGTGAGCCGTAAAGCATGCCCGCAATGCCATACTCGGGAGGAACACCAGTTGTATCCCACACCGTGGTGGTCAAGAAACTCAGACCTTGGTCTTGTAAGACCGGAATCGTTTGGGCCCCTAGAAAGATTGTGATTCCAGCAAGTACTAAAAGTGAGGTGAATGCCGCGCCCGTAATTGTGCGATTAAAAATCCGGTCTCCACGGTGAGCCTTCTTGCTGCCGGAGAGATCCCGCATGGGGGTATCGGTTGCCACGAGGACAACTTTCCAGTTCTGGGTTTATGCGGAGCCGCAATTGCGTGAACCTTGAACGCCCAGTTGGTGAACAACAAGTGAACGAATTCATTCGTGAACAAGAAGTGAACGCGTTCAGTGGTCGCTGCCGGAAATCTGTTCTAGTGCATGAATCACTATCGGCATGAGCACGGCCATTGCATCTTTCGCCCCACCGGGCGATCCAGGGGCGTTTACCACCAGAGATTTGCCGCTTTGGCCCGCAATTCCCCTTGAGAGAGCCGCGGTAGGAATTCCGTTGCTGATTCCAAAGGCCCGGATGGCATCGGCAATCCCCGGGATTTCCCGATCAATGACGGGGGCCGTCATTTCAGGGGTGAAATCCGTGGGGGTTAAGCCGGTGCCTCCCGTTGTGATCACAAGATCATGGCCAGTGTCAATGGCGGTTCGAAGCGCTGATGTGACGCCAGGGCCGTCAGGGATTACAACCGTGGGAGAAACATCAAAGCCACCAGCTTTCAAAGCCGCGACAATAATTTCTCCTGAGGTGTCCGGTCTAGTTCCTGCCGCTCCACGCGTTGAAACAGTGATGACCTGAGCCTTAAACGCACTCATTTACAAATCCGCGCTATCGCGAACCCAGTGCCCCGAACGACCACCCTTTTTCTCAAGCAATTCAACGGTGCGAATATGTGCGGTTCGATCCAATCCCTTCACCATGTCAATGAGGGTCAAGCCACCAACGGCTGCTGCCGTGAGCGCTTCCATTTCCACGCCTGTGCGATCCGCCGTGGTCACGGTTACAAGAATTGAGACACCTGAATCTTCAACGGTGAGATCAACATCAACTCCATGAATCGCTAGCGGGTGACACAGCGGGATGAGTTCACTTGTCTTCTTCGTTGCCGAAATAGCGGCGATACGAGCAACGGAGAGCGCATCACCTTTGGGGACAGATCCTGTGCGTAACTTCTCAATCACTTCTGGGGAGATCACCACAAAACCACGGGCTGTCGCGCTGCGTTCTGTGATGTCTTTTTGTGCAACATTGACCATGCGTGCTTCACCGGACGCATTGAGGTGGGTAAATCCTTCGCTCGACATAACAGGTTACCTGCCTTCCCTGATATCAATGACTTCAACAACGGCTCCTGCGTCAACAGTTGCCACACCCGCGGGTATGACTATGAAGCATTCAGCTTGTGCTAACCCACCCATCACGTGTGACCCTTGTCCCGCACCAACTGGCTCAACATGATCTGCATCAATAAACCTGCCTCGCGCAAACTGGCACTTGTGTTCAGGTGAAGTCATGGACACTGCAAGTTCAACTTTTTTGCTGCGATCAGACACTGGGTCAAGTCCACGCAATTTGCGCAACGCCGGACGAACAAAAACTTCAAATGAGACATATGCGCTCACCGGATTGCCGGGCAGCGTGATGACTGGAATTCCCGGGTCTCCGAGACTGCCACAGCCCTGCGGCATGCCCGGTTGCATTGCGACCTTGTAAAACTCGGCAGAGCCCAGCTTTTGAAAAACTGCCTTGACAGGATCGTAGGCACCCATGCTGACGCCCCCAGTGGTGATCAAAATGTCAGCACGGTGCACTTGATCATTAAGTGCGCGTTCCAATTCCTCTTCATCGTCTTGAACTGGAGTGGCCCTGTAGGCGAGTGCGCCGGCACTATTCGCCGCAGCCACAAGCATGAAAGAGTTTGAGTCACTGATCAGGCCGTGGGCCAACGGTGTGCCTGGCTCAACGAGCTCTGTCCCCGTTGACATAACAGCCACGCGAGGCCGGGGGATTACAAGAACCCGTGCTTGACCAACGGCGGCGAGCAAAGCAATGGATCGTGCATTGAGAAGTGCGCCTTTGCGCAAGACGATCTCGCCAATGAGAATATCTTCGCCCATCTTGCGCACGTACCCACCAAAGTCGACCGATGCACTCACCACGACGTTTTCCGTACCACCATCGGTCATCTCGACTGGGACAACACATTGCGTGCCATCAGGGGTTGGCGCACCTGTCATGATTCTTATCGCCGTCCCCGAGACCAAAGTTTCCAGTGATCGAAAACCGGCGGGAACATCGTCGATAACTTTCAAAGTCACCGGATTCTCGGCGCTCGCCCCCGCAATATCTGCCTGGAGGACCGCATATCCGTCCATGGACGAGTTATCAAATGAAGGCAGGGGCCAGGGGGCAGCAACGTCTTGGGCCAATAGGCATCCGTCGACTTCGCTCAGAGGTAACTCAATGGGATGCAGCGATTCAATGCCCGCAAGGACTAGATCGCGGTATTCCTCAACGCTGAGCATTGCTCAACCCTACCCAGCGACCTCACCCATGACCTGCCCAGATGACCAATCTGGAGTACCGTGGGAGTTCATGTCCGAGCCTTCAGCCCGGCCGATATGTTTCTGAAAGGTCTTCCATGCGTGAAGTTTTGCCCGAATTGCTCGCGGCATATGACAACGGTGGCGCGGCCATGGCCACCGTGGTCAACACCTGGCGCTCAGCCCCTCGCCCCGTTGGTGCAGCCATGTTGGTTACGGCAGAGCAAGAGGCCGTGGGCTCGGTAAGTGGTGGCTGCGTTGAGGGAGCACTCTTTGACGTCGGCATCGAAGTCCTCGCCAACGCGCAACCTCAATTCCACCACTATGGAGTCAGCGACGATGATGCATTTGCAGTTGGCCTGACCTGTGGCGGATTACTTGATGTATTCGTGGAGTCGGTCACGCCAGAGTCCTGGCCAGAATTGCCGTTCGTTGCCGAGCAGATCGAAGCGCAAAAACCGGTCGCTGTTGCCACAATTGTCAAAGGGCCCCATCTTGTTGGCAACCACATCGTCATAACACCAGATACGACTCTGGGGAGTCTAGGAACAGAACGACTCGATGACACTGTTCGTGAAGATGCACTTGGCATGCTCGCAGGAGGCCGTACCGCAACGATTGAATATGGCCCTGAAGGTGAACGCCTCGGTGAGGGGCTCCAAGTTTTTGTAGCGAGCTATGCACCGCCGGCTGACATGTTTGTTTTCGGTGCCATCGATTTTTCAGCCGCACTCGTGCGCGTTGCCAAAATCCTCGGCTACCGCGTCACGGTTTGTGATGCGCGGCCCGTCTTCGCAACCAAAAAGAGATTCCCTGATGCAGACGAAGTTGTTGTTGACTGGCCACACCGCTGGTTAGAGCAACAGGAAGTCAGTGAACGCACCGTCATCGCTGTCCTGACACATGATCCCAAGTTTGATGTACCTGCCATCAAGGCAGCGCTAAAAACAAATGCCGGATACATCGGCGCTATGGGCTCACGCAAAACTCACAATGACCGCACGGTCCGACTGATTGAAGCAGGTGTCACCGATGCAGAGCTCGCTCGCATCCAGTCGCCTATTGGGCTGGACATCGGTGCACGCACGCCCGAAGAAACCGCAATCAGCATTTGTGCCGAAATAGTGCAGAACCGCTGGGGCGGTTCGGGCATGAAGTTGGCAAGCACCGAGGGACCGATCCATCCGGGTGCCCCTCGATGAATATCACCGTCAACCTTTATGCCGCCGCGCGCCATGCAGCGCAATGCGAGAGTGTCACGGTCAGCGCAGCAACGTTGAATGAGTTGCGTCAAGCGCTTGTAACCCAATTGCCCGCACTAGAACCGATAATTCCGCAATGCTCAATGCTCGTTGATGGACATTCCTATGGCCGTGATGGCGATACCGAGCTCGTTGCAGGCGCTCGAGTGGATGTTATGCCGCCCTTTTCTGGCGGCTGAGTGAATTCGCCGGTCCCACTATCGGCGCTAACTACCCGCCGATGGCACTCATAGGGCGGTCCGGCTTGATGAAGTTCGGGTCATTGATCCCATGCCCAGGTAACTTCGCCTTGGTGACCACCTGCAGGATGTCGCGCACACCTTGAATCTTTTCTTCCTGACTCGAGTCTGAGCGCATGATGCTCCGGACATCAGTTTCATCGCGCGCAAACAAGCAGTTTCGGAACTGACCATCAGCGGTGAGTCGTAAGCGATCACATGCGCTGCAGAACGGGCGAGTCACGCTGGCGATGATTCCCACGGTCGCTGGGCCACCGTTGACGTAAAACTCTTCAGCAGGAGCTGAACCACGGGTTGGAACTGGCGTCAGAGTGAACTCTCGCTCCAACTCTGACTGAATGTCATCCGCGGTCACCATGACGGGGCGAGCCCACAGGTCGCCCGCATCAAGTGGCATCTGTTCAATGAATCGAAGGTTCCAATCATTTTCCAGCGCATGACGCAGCAGTGGAATTGCTTCGTCATCATTGACTCCCTTGAGGAGCACCGAGTTCACTTTTAGTGGAGTGAGTCCGGCCGCTTGGGCAGCCTTGATTCCTTCAATCACATCATTGAATCGATCGCGATGCGTCATAGCTTTGAATCGTTCCGCAGAGAGCGTGTCCAAAGAAACGTTTACACGTTGCAGTCCTGCATCTTTAAGATCCTGGGCCACTTCAGCCAAGCGCAATGCATTCGTGGTCAAGGAAATGCGTGGTGGTTGTGGCAAAGCGTTAATTCCACGAATGACATCAACAATGTCCCTGCGCAGCAAGGGTTCACCACCGGTCAACCGGACTTGAGTAATACCACTGTCAACGGCAACACCAATGACCGTGAGGAGTTCGTCAGTGGTGAGGAGTGAATCATTGGCAATCCAGTCAGAAAAATCTGCGGGCATGCAGTAGGTACACCGCAGCGAGCACCTATCTGTCAATGAAACCCGAAGGTCCCTGTGCACCCGTCCATAACTGTCGACCAGTTCGGATTTGCTCACGCGCAGTTCACCCACTCATCTGTTCCATCGGCAAAATATTGATGCTTCCACACTGGAAGTTGTTCCTTTATCTGGTCCACGATCTCACGGCAGGCACTGAATGCGTCACCCCGGTGCGAACTTCCCACTGCAACAACCAACGCAGACTCCCCAATTGGAATGGGGCCCACCCTGTGCGCAGCGGCAATATGCGTGACTTCGAGAGTCTTTGCCAGCGAATCCATCACCGTCTGAATTACTTCCTCAGCGCTCGGGTGGGCTTCATAGGTCAGCTTGAGCACTTCTTTGCCGTGATCGTGATTGCGAACATCTCCAGAGAAGACGACGACGGCACCTGTGGATTGGTCGCTCACGAGTGCGGTTATTGCAACGGCGTCCAGGGGATCCGCGGTCACGGTGGCGAGGTGAACTTTTGCTGTCATGGTCAGGACATTATGGTGGAGTATGGCCATTTCGTCTCAAGATGGATCAACTCACGAGGGCAAGTGCGCAGGAATCGTGCTGGCAGCAGGATCGGGCACTCGATTTGGTGGACCAAAAGCACCATATGTATTCAAGGGGCAAAGACTCATTGACCGCGCCGTGACCACCCTCGCGAGAGGCGGTGCAGACCCAATCGTCGCTGTTCTCGGTGCATGGGTCGGCGACGTTCCCAATTGTGAGATTGTGCTTAACCCCGATTTCGAGAGTGGCATGGGTTCATCGCTCACAGTTGCCCTGAAGCACGTGATCGAGACCCACCCAGAAGTGGACGCTGCCGTGATTACCCTGGTCGATTTGATTGATCTGACACCTGAAGCGATTAACCACATGATTCTGTCCCCCGGGGAACTACTTCAAGCCACCTACAACGGCGAGATCGGGCACCCTGTGAAACTGGGGCGTGAACATTGGGCAGCTTTATTCGATGAATTAAGTGGTGACATGGGCGCACGCGCCTATCTCAAGCGACATGGCGCAACAATGGTTGAACTGAGTGAATTCGGAACGGGAACTGACTTAGATTTTCGGCCTACTGTTTAACCACATTGCGTTTACCTTTGGCACCCATATAGACCGTGAGTAATCGAACTGTTTCTTCACTCTTATTAATCCCGTTGTAATTCGTCTTGGTCGCCTGCATCAAAGAACTTCCAGCCGGGAATTCTTTGGTGACACCAGCTTCGTACTCAACTGTGTAGGTGCCGCTCATGACGTACACGTATACGGGAATGCGATGCAACTGCCATCCTGTTTCCTGACCAGGCTCGAGGGTGGTGATTGCACTAGAAATCTTTGCGGCACCTTTTGGCGGATAGACCAGTTTCTGGTCGAGCACCGTGATCTCCTGATCGATCATAAGTTCCTGCGTCCCAGTTGCGGCCCCGTCAACCGCTGCACCCTCGACTGCACCGTCAGTTGTTGCCGCGCCCTCGTCCCCCGAACCACCGCACCCGCTGAGTAGGGTTGCCCCTAGAAAAAGGCCAGTGGTAACTAGCGCGATTTTCTGTAATCGCATCCCACCAACCTAACCCACTCATGCTATTCGCGTCTGAAGGAGTGCAAAATCCGTGGCATTTATTCCTGGATTCTTGACTCCATCGCGCAGTGTTCCCCTCACGCGCTGGCGCTCGGAGTCACGCTGGTCGGCTAAACCATCGACTTTTGCAATTCTCATTGGCGGATTGTGGCTCTTTGGCACCGGCGAGGCACTCCTCGTTATTGCCGATCTCGGAGTTGGTCCGTGGACCGTTCTGGCTCAGGGTATTTCCACAAAGGCGCCCATCGACATTGGTGTTGCAACATTTCTCATCAGTTTGACCGTCTTGCTGGTGTGGATACCACTACGTGAGCGTCCCGGGCTTGGAACTATTGCTAATGCCATTGTGATTGCAACCGCCTTGCAAGTAATGAGTTCGGCGATCCCCCACCCCGAGAATCCTGCGGTCCGCATCGTTGTGGTCATTGTGGGAATTGGTTTCGTTGGTATTGGCAGTGGGCTGTATCTCACAACCAATCTCGGACCAGGTCCACGTGATGGAATGATGACTGGAATTCATTACAAAACTGGTTGGCCCGTATCGGCCGTTCGCCTTGGAATTGAAGTCACCGTACTTGTCATTGGCTGGTTCCTAGGGGGTACGGTCGGTATAGGGACGGTCTTGTTTGCTCTTCTCATTGGCCCCTTTGTTGGCTACGGCCTCAAAGGTGTGGGAATACTCGCCGGAGCCAAAGCCACAATTGAGAGTGACTCTGAACCAGAATTAGACGCATGAGTGAACCACTATCACCTGACGTACGCGAACTACGCAAACTCAAGTTTGCATCGGTCTTGCAGCTCATTGCGGCGATAGTCTTTTTTGGTGCGGGTCTTTTGAGCGGAATCAAAATCGGCTGGGGCATTGCGGCTTTCGCACTTCTATTTTTCGGGGCCTTCAACATTTTGCTTTTCGTTGTCACGCGCAAAGCAATTGCGGCCCGCACAAGCTCCTAGGAACCAAGCGCAAGAAGTACCGCTGCACTGAATGCCAGCGCGACTCCCGCTCCTTGCACGCTGTTCATGCGCTCTTTAATAACAAATCGCGCTAGCACAACCGTGGCCGCAGGATAGAGCGATCCCAGCACTGCAACTACGGATAGAAGACCTCGCTGTGAAGCCAACTGGAATATGCCGTTGGCCATCGCGTCGAGTACACCAGCCGTAATTGCCAGCAGCCAAGGGAATGTCGATCGGTCAAACTTGCGCACGACAATGACAACAAAGGTGAACATGATGATGGTTGAAACCCAACGACCTAAAGCCGCCACCCACACGCCCGAATTATCAGGAGCTAGCCCGAGCGATGTGAGATAAAAACCAATGGCGATTCCTGAACCAATCGCCATGACGATCGCAACCGGTGGAGTTCGGCCATGATGGTGGGCAGACTCACGACTGACCAGAACCACAGCAATGACGGCGAATGCCATACCGAGGTAGGCCCACGTGGATGGTTGCTCACCACGTAAAACTCCAACTATCACCGGCACTGCACCACTCATCACCGCTGTGATCGGTGAAACAATTCCCATCTGACCCCGGGTCAACGCGGCATAGAGCAGCGCGATTGCTATCGACCCGATGATGCCGGTAACTAGGGCATAGCCAATGAGTCCGGTAGACAACTCACCGGGAATGACCGTCAGCGCAAAAATCGTAATGACGATGCCGCCCGCTGGATAGGTCACCGCCAGTACTTGAGCCGAACCTGCACGCCGGGCAGCTAAGCCACCAATAAAGTCAGCGACACCCCAGGAGAGGCTAGAAAGAAGAGCAAGGAGCGCGGCCACGCGCACCTACCTCTCCCACGCAAATTCAGGCTAAGCCCAACGGCGTCACCGAGTGTGACGCCAGCCTGGGAGAGGTTAGTGCAATGTAACTACTTGACGCGAATTGGCTTGGACATGGTCGCAATCGGGTAGACCGTGGTTTGGTCTTGTCTTGGGGTATAAACAGCCTTGAGTGTGTAGTAGCCCTTGGGCAGCGACCGTGGGATCCGCTTTACCTTCTTTGCAATCCCATTCCCCTTGACCCACTTGCCCTTTGCAATGACGAGCACCTCGAGACCAGCAGCATTCACAATGCTCATGCGCACTTTGCCCTTGACCGAGTTACTGCTAAAGACCGTGCGGAACAGCCTGCGATCTCCTCGCTTGATGGCCCGGGCCGCTTTGAGAGTTGCAGTCACGCCTGGAACGAGTTGCACAGTTTGCGCGCCAGCAACCGGAGTAGGTGGCAATTTGGGTGGCAGTCCATCAATTGCTAGTCGAGCGCTTGTGTCGGCAACATTAGATGTTCCATTGAGGTTCGTTGCCTTGACAGAGACCCGAACAAATTGGCTCGCATCGTCATCCGTCAGAACGTAGGAGTCATTGGTTGCTCCAGTGATCGCCTGACATGATGCGTCAGTATTCGCACTGCAACGTTCCCATTGATAGGTGTACGACGATGGCAGGTAATTCCACTTACCAGGATTTGACGTAACGGTGGCGCCAGTCTTTGTGCTGGTTGCCGTCAGATTTGGGTCCGCATCAGGTGTTGGAACAACGCCTGTCAGTAATCGGCCCAGGTTGTTGGATGTCTTGCTAGTGAACCACATATTGCCATCAACTCCAGCAGTGATGCCAAATGGCGAGTTGTTAGCTCCGGGAAGAATATATTCAGTAGTGATCCCAGAAGTTGTCATGCGACTTATCCGATTCGCACCAGGTTGCGTCACCCACAGATCCCCTTGCGCCCCGGGTGCTATTTGTTCGGGCAGTGAATTCGCGGTGGGGAGTGCGAATTCAGCAAGTAAACCCTTGGTACTCATGCGACCAATCCTGTTTCCGTCCCGCTCGGTGAACCAGAGGTTGTTGTCTTCGCCGAGTGTGATGTCCGTGGGGGCTGACCTTGCATTCGGGAGTGCGTACGGGGTCAAAACGCCCGACGTGGTCATGCGGCCAATGGCGTTTCCTGTTTGCATCGTGATCCACAGCGCGCCATCAGGTCCTGTCACGATAGATGTTGGGCCACTGTTGGCAGGCAGAGCAAACTCAGTAATGGCACCAGTTTTCGTGATCCGGCCAATTTTGTTTCCAGCAAATTCGGTGAACCACATGGCTTCATCGGGGCCCGCAGTGATCCCCATAGGCTGAGAGTCATTGGTGGGAATGTCATAAGCCTGATAGATATTAGTGTCGGAGTTGAATGCGCCAATACGATTACCGAGACGCTCGGTGAGCCACATGCGAGAGTCAGAGCCCAATGCAAAACTGTGTGCACCAGCGTCTGCATTTCCATTTGCAATCGCGATTGTGGCCATGGTGCCGGTCGGTGTTGCTTTAGCAACCTGATCCACGGCACTCATCGCAATCCACATGGCACCCGAGTTATCAAGGGCTAGGCCCTCAGGCGCGGCATTGGCAAATGCAAGAGGAAAATTCGTAACATCGCCCGTTGCTGCCTGCGCCGCAGTGTTCGAGGCAACCAAGCCGACACCACTGGCAATCAACCCGAAGGAAATGGACATGGACACTATTTTTCGCGGTAAGGCGCGATTCAAAGGAAGTTTGTGCATGACCTCCACGGTGCCATAGTCAAAGGCTCGACCCAAAAATATGAGTATTTGCTCGTGTCTCTAGAACATTACTTCACCGAGAAAGTCCTCCTCGCCCACGCCGGGCAAGATTAGATATGCAGCTGAACCGATGGTGGTCAACCACCTATTCATGGCATCGGATTCTGCGACCCGGGTTATCCCGGAATTAGCCACAATTCATTCCCTATTAGTTACTCGAGGACATGCCGGAGGACATGCCGGAGGACATCCCAGACGACATGTCACCACTGTCGTATTCCTCATTGGCTCCGGCATAAACCTTGCCCATAGCCGTAAACTTCAGGGTCTCACCCTTTGAACCAATCAAGGTTATTGGCACCAACGCTCCTGCAGTGATTGGCTGGCGAAGTCCCATAAACATGATGTGATTCCCACCGGGCTTCAACTCAATCGTTTCCCCAGCCTTGATAAGAAGTCCTTCGGGTCGCTGTTGCATAACCATCTGGTTGGTCGCAGGGTCCATAACAACTTCATGCAATTGCGCAAAGGACGTGTACTTGGGCGAACGTGCCCCGATAACTCGGATATCTTTATCGGTTGGGTTGGTTACCAAACCGAAAGCCGCCGACATGCCGGTATTGGCAGCTTTGGCCCACATGTCTTTTGTGGTCAAATCTGACTTGCTCACAGGCAGTGCCTGCGACCACTTCGAGTTTGGAAGACAAACATAATTGACAGTTCGGTACTTCTTTTTCTTGACCATTTCGGTCTTTCCAGTCATGTCACATGTTGCTCCCGCTTTAGGAGTTGAATGAGTGCCTTCATGAGCCTGCACAGCATGCGGAGCCATAAAGAGAGCTAGTGCAACGGACATGGCAATGCCAGTCATAGATTGTTTCTTCACAATTAATTCCTTTTAGTAGTTGAGTAAGATTGAGTGTTGTTAAGCCGCTACGGGCACTGGTGGCCCCCGCTGCGACACTGAATTTTCAACTACAAAGGAATGACACGTCTCAAGGAAAGAGAATCGAATGCACAACTGGTTCGATGGAGATTTAAAAATAAAAATGATCGAAGCAAAGATTGTGCGGAAGAAAGTAGACCACGCACTTACCGCTGAGTCAGCGAAAATAACAACCGCAGTTGCCCCGAAAGCAGCCAGAGTGTGCCAAGTCAACATGCCCGCGGACGGCAACAGCGAATGCATCGAAGAATCACCATGGGATGCGGCGGTCATGAGAACGTGCATGAGCAACTGGCCACCAAGGAGTGCGACAAATAATGCCGGCATCCTGCTATGCGCGGCGGGAAGGTGAGCCACGGGCACCGCAAATATGAATGAGGCTAGAAGCACGAATCCTGCGCCCACCGCAGAGACCGAACCTGATCCTGCAACATGCGATGCCATGCCAAGGAGTGCGAATACGCCTGTCAGCGCATAAACCCTTGACTTAGTTCTCACCCATCAACCCTAGGCCACGACTCAAGAATTCACGGTCACGGTTGGGCAGGTGACTAGCCGCAGGAAATGGGGTTCTCATTTGCGTTTTGGGTGCTGGGCTCACAGCCTCCACCGACGCCGGTGCCCCCAGCCACACCCTCCAGATCGGTGTCGGTGAGATCTTCCTTGTCATCTGGCTGCGGCTCATTCGTGAGTGCAGTATGCACCACGCACGGATCGACACTGCCTAGATGTGCACAGCATTCGCCGCGTCACCTTTAGCCATGTCCTTCTTGCTCATGTTTACCAGGCTCACCCAAATGACTGCTGCGCCGACCAAGATGATCGCGCTCCAACCAAAAGCATCGGTGAATCCTTCAACGAGCGCATCAGGCGTTGGGCCCTGAAGTTGATTTGCCACGATGTAGGCCGCGGTGGCAGATGTCGCAATGGTGTTCAGGAATGCAATGCCCACCGAGCCACCGATTTGCTGGCTGGTGTTCAAAACGGCAGACGCAACACCAGCATCTTGGTCACCAACGGCGTATAGCGCCGTTGCCGAAAGCGGCACAAAGATCAATCCCATTCCGAGGCTGATGAGAATCATGGGAGGCAAAATTCCAGAAACATAAGAAGTGTCGGCCGCCATCTTTGTGAACCAGAAAAGTCCGGAGATGGCAAGTATGAATCCACCAAAGGTGACAAAGCGTGGTCCAAAACGTGGAAGTAATTGACTCGCAATTCCCGCACTGACAATGACTCCCGCAGAGAATGGCAGGAAGAGCATCCCGGACTTGAGGGCGGAATAACCCAAGACTGCTTGGAAGAAGTAGGTGAGGAAAAGGAACATCGAGAAAATTCCGATACCGACGAAGAAACTTGCAAGATATGCGCCACCACGGTTGCGATTACGAATTATCTTGAGTGGCAATAGTGGATGCGATGAACGCATTTCAATGAAGATGAACAGCGCTAGCAGCGCAAGACCAAGACCCATGAAGCCGAGGGTTGTTTGGCCGGTCCAACCATTGGCTTCAGCCTGTGTGATTCCGTAAACCAAAGAGACAAGACCGAGAGTCGCGGTGACGGCGCCGGGGATGTCGTACTTAGTATTTCCTTGGGCACGACTTTCATGCACAAATGGGATTGCGAGGAGCACCGCAATAATTGCAATCGGAACGTTCACCCACAGGGTCCAATGCCAGGAAACGAATTCGGTGAGAACGCCACCCATGACCAGACCAATTGCCGCGCCGGCACCCGAGATCGCGCCGTACACACCAAATGCTCGTGCACGCTCTTTGGATTCGGTGAAGGTGACTGAGATCAAACTGAGCGCCGCGGGTGCCAGTAGCGCAGCGAAAACTCCCTGCAAACCACGAGCCGCGAAAAGCATTCCACTGTTGACGGCCATTCCACCGAGCGCTGAAGCGCCCGCAAATCCCAGTAGGCCCACAATCAGCATTCGCTTGCGACCGGCGTAGTCAGCGATGCGCCCACCCAACAGAAGCAGGCCACCAAACGCGAGGGTGTAAGCCGTCACGACCCACTGACGCTGTACGTCATCAAAGCCGAGGTCAGCTTGCATTGTGGGCAATGCGATGTTCACGATTGACGCGTCAAGAACCACCATCAACTGAGCAATCGCGATCACGATCAGTGCGCGCCACCGGTTGGGGTCGGGAACAACAGCAGAGGAAAGGGGGGCAGCAGACGTGCTCAAAAGAACTCCTGACAGACGTAAAGTGATAACGCACATCAGATAGTTGCACGTTCAAGTTCCCCCCAATGGTACATGATGATCCCGTGAGTCATGCGGTGGTTATCTCCTTCGATCAATTGAGCCTCACACATGGGGTGCTAGCGAGTGCCGACCCACAAACTGATCACGTGTTGTTCATCGAAAGCGCCTCCATGCTCACCTCGAAGAGTTGGCATGCACAACGACTCTATTTCCTACTCTCTGCAGCCCAACATTTCCGGCAAGAATTGGTGCAACGCGGTTTCACCGTCACTTACATTGCCAGTGACACGTTTGCCAGCGGAGTTGACCAGTTCATCCGGGCGAATCCAGGCGTGGCACTTCGGGCCACAACACCCAGCTCGCGAGCACAGAAAGAGTTACTTCTAAACCTTGGCGTAGAGCTACTACCCAACGATTTGTTTCTCACACCCCACAATGACTTTGTCGAGTGGGCATCGGGCTACAAGTCCCTAACCATGGAGTACTTCTATCGATGGCAGCGCAAGCGGCTCAATCTGCTCATGGATGGTAACCAGCCAGAAGGTGGCCAATGGAACTTCGATGCAGACAATCGCTTGCCTCCACCAAAGAACCGCAAAGGGCAGGCTCCTCACATGTGGCCGCAACCGTTGCATTTTGAATTCGATGACATTGACTTAGCGTCAATAGTTCGCCTCAACGAATTCACCACGTGGGGTGACATGCCCAACGGTACTTGGGCAACAACGCGACAAGGCGCCTTGAAGCAACTGGAACACTTTGTGACGAATGCGCTCACGGATTTCGGCCCATATGAGGACGCCATGCCCACAGACACCTGGACGGTCAACCACTCTTTGCTCAGCCCCTACTTAAACATCGGCTTATTGCATCCCAGCGAAGTTGTATCGGCAGCGGTTGAAAGATACGAACAAGGCGGTGTGCCCATTCAATCCATTGAAGGTTTCATTCGGCAGGTAATCGGCTGGCGCGAATACATTAATGGTGTCTATTGGCTTTTCGAGAACGACTATAGAGAGCGAAATGAGCTCAATGCGCACCGTTCACTTCTGCCGCTCTACGAGGATTCCACTTCAACACATATGAATTGCATGAGCACCGTTGTTGCTGATGTCGAGAAGCGCGCATGGACCCATCACATTCCGCGCCTCATGCTCTTGGCCAACCTCGCGCTGCTCACGGGAATTAACCCCCAGGAACTACTCGACTGGATGCGCCGCTCCTTTATCGATGCAGCAGATTGGGTGATGGTTCCTAATGTGATTGGTATGGGCGTCCACGCGGACGGCGGCCTCATGATGACCAAGCCCTACGCGGCAGGGGGTGCCTACATCTCGCGCATGAGCAACTACTGCGGTGGCTGCGTATATGACCCAAAGAAGCGCACGGGCGATGATGCCTGCCCCTTCACAACCCTCTATTGGGATTTTCTTGATCGGAATCGGCAGGAATTTTCAGGAAACCATCGCATGGGCCAGCAACTACGAGGTCTCGATCGCTTGAGCGACATAGAAGAAATCCGCTCCCGAGCCAAGGATGTCATCCAAGGACTCGAGAGCGGAGATATTTAACAGTTACTAGCGGCGCAAGTTACGTTCAAACGCTGAAAGATGACGCTCCGAGCCTGACAGCAATCGCTCAAGAACCCTCTCAACGTCGGGGAGTTGGCCTGCGTCAAGGGATTTCTCGAGATCCGCGATATCCATCTCTTCGATTGCAATGCCCACTTCAATTGCATCCTGGCGAGACTGCATGCCTTGTTCAACCAGATCGTTATAGAGCTTTTGCAGTACTGGGTCATCAAAGTGGCCAACTTTGTCACCAACGGTTGGATCCTTGATTCCATATTTGGCAAGCAACGTCTGTACTGAACTCATGTGAGTTGATTCGGCTCGGGAAATATTGTCAAAGATCCGCATCCCGTACTCGTCACCGAGAGTGACATAAACATCGTGTGCGAGCTTCTCTTCAGCGACGAGATACTGCAGCATCGATGCTGACACTTTGGCATTCGTTGCCTGAGCTCCAGCCTGAATACCAAAGGGAACTATTACCAAAGGCAGTGCTGCGGCAAGTGCGATGCTTATTTTAAATTTCGAGTTCATATCGTCTGCTCCTTTGACTTTTTCAGGGTTATTTTCCTGTCACTTCAATTAACCCACTCGAAAGTTCGAGAGTCGCCATGAGAGCGTAAGGGGATTGTAAAGTCTAAGTTTTTCAATAGTTTTTAACACTTTTTGGGACTAAAGACCCTCCCAAAATGGGTCCTTCAATACATGGGCCACGTATCCGAAACTCGATATCCCGTGGGCCATGGATCTGCAGGGTCAACGTAAAGCTGGCTTGTGCCGTAAATATAGGCCTGCCCCTGAATGGATGGGACTATTGCTGCCACACCTGCGAGGTCGACTTGCTCAACAATGGATCCAATAAATTCTGAACCAATAATTGATCGGCCAATAAACTCGTCGCCGATTTGCATCTCGCCTCGGCTGTGCAAAACAGCCATAAGCGCACTACAACCAGTTCCAGTGGGAGACCTATCTAGTTTTCCCGGGTTAATCACACACACGTTTGTCGAGGTCAACTGATCATATTCATTGCGGCTTCGAGGACCAGTGAAATAGGTGAATGAATGATGCTTCCATACGGGCAGGTTTGGATGCACAAATTCCAACTGCTCATTGGCTGCGGCACGAATGTCCATGCCGATCCGTGCTAGATCGTGCGCCTCAGAGGGCACGAGATCAAAGCCCAAATCACGCGCTTCAGTCATGACAAAACTGTCGCCACCAAATGCTGTTGTGACGGTGATTGTTCCCAATCCCTCAACTTCAAGTGGCACTAGATTGTGCATGACAAAACTTGGCAGATTATTGAGTCGGACTGACGTAACTTTGCCATTTTCACAACTGGCGCGTACTGTGACCAAACCGGCCGGCGCCTCAAGGACTAGGTCAGTAACCGGCTCGCTCATGGGAATAATGCCAGTTTCCAAGAGCACTGTCGCCACACACATCGTGTTTGATCCTGACATGGGAGGCGTGTCCTCCGGCTCCATAATGATGAAAGCTGCATCAGCAGCAGGATTAACGGGAGGAACCAAGAGGTTGTAATGGCGAAATACGCCGCCACGTGGCTCATTGAGAAGAAATT
>JAFMDS010000015.1 GCA_017857175.1 Candidatus Nanopelagicales bacterium
CGCTGATAACCTCCACTCGTGGAAGCCCGTGAACTCTCTCTCGCCGGAGTGTGGGAGTTCACCCCGATTCTGCGGCCCGATGATCGCGGAGTATTTCTGGAGTCATTTAAATCCACCGTCTTTGAAGCCCATGTTGGTCGCCCGTTCGATCTCAAACAGATGAATATCTCAATGTCACGTGGCGGAACTGTGCGCGGAGTTCATTTTGCCGATGTACCCCCTGGACAGGCCAAGTATGTGCAATGTTTTTCTGGTTCGATCTTGGACATTGTGGTTGACATTCGGGTTGGTTCACCAACCTTCGGCGCTTGTGAAGCCGTTGAGTTGACGGACACTTCACGTTCGGGGCTGTTCATTCCCGAGGGTTTTGGTCATGCTTTTTGCGCACTCTCCGACTCAGTGACCGTTGGCTACCTCTGCTCTGAGGAGTACGCCCCCGCACGGGAACATGGCATCCATCCGCTTGATCCTGAACTCAACTTGCCCTGGCCCGCCATGGCTTCAACGGTGCTCTCACCCAAGGATGCTGATGCCCCAACACTCGCGCAGGCTGTCGCAACAGGTCTCCTCCCTGACTACTCAGCATGTTTGGAGTTTGCTGCGACAATGAATGGCTCCAGCACATGAGCCGTGAACTTATTTTCACCGCCACTTACAACGAAGCAAACAACATTGGCCCGTGGATCGAGGGTGTTGCCGCTGCGCGGACCGGAGCGGATATTTTGATTGTCGATGACTCCTCACCCGATGGCACCGGTGAGGTTATTGCTGACTACATGAATGCCTTTCCCAGAGTCACCCTGCATACGCGCCCAGGAAAGTCGGGGCTGAGCAGCGCACACGTTTATGCCATGAATTACGCATTGGACAATGGGTATGACGCCCTCGTCACCATGGACGCCGATGGCTCCCACCAACCTGCACAAATCCCTGCGGTCATTGATGCTCTCTCCAGTGCAGATTTCTGCATAGGTACCCGTACGCGCGGTGGATCACACCAAGCCGCCTTGCCACGACGGATTCTTAGCCATGGTGCCAACATCACCGCTCGAGTACTCCTGCCCATGGGAATCAGCGAGTACACAACGTCATTTCGGGCCTTTGACCCAATCGCGCTTCGTGCCATCGTGGCTCACGATTTTTCCGCATCAGGCTATGCCTTTTTCATTGAATGCTTAGAAGTCATGCACCGCGCCGGAGTCACCATGACCGAGGTGCCCATCGATTTTCTGGATCGTTTTTCAGGGACATCTAAAATTCCAAAGAATCAGATTTATTTGAGCATGCTCGCGTTGACTCGATTGTCAGCAAATCGACTGCGCCGACACTGAATTAGAAGGTATATCCGCTATCCATGCGAATGTTCGGATAAGACTTTCGATCAACTTCAAGGCTCGGACCCGACTTCCATGCTCCAGCCCACCATGCAAGAGCTAGTTGTTGCAAGGCATATTCCTCTTTGCCCAACTTGTAGGAATCCTCGTCATTGCCGGGTGCATAAATTTGCCCCGAGGTGAAACGTTGCTGCATGCCACGAGTGTCGTAGGCATGCTCGGCAAGGTAGAAACTCGCTTTCGTGTCAGGTGCTGCATAAAGATTGGCAAAACCATCAACGCCGACAAAGGTTGCTGGCCTGCGTGTGCCCCAACTCTTGCCCATTGGGTAATAAATTTGACCACCTGGTTTGTACACGGTGCCGCCGGGCGCTGCATAGGGCGGTGACTCGAATTCAATTACGCCCAGTGCTCTGTACACAATGTCCGCATTGAAAAAGAGGGCCTCGGGAACTTTCTGATTGGCTGAACGCAGTGCTGTTGCCGCCCACCACAAGTGCTGAACATTTTGGGTGTAGTCGGGGTTCACGATTCCATGGTTGGTCACAGTGCCATCTTCATTCGCGTTAGTTCCCGGCAGACGCAGGTTGACGTTCACACCATTGACAGTTCGATTGTTGGTTAGATCGCCGGGCCGTGCAAAGGCCGCAATTCCCATAGCGATCATTGAATCTCGCCACTGTGTTGCATGCGGGTGTTTGGGCATCATGCTGAGAGCAAGTGCTGGAGACAACAGATCCCAACTGACCTCGTCGCTGAAACTGTCCCCCGAACTTGATTCCTGACCCAATCGGTTTCGGAAATAGCGTGGTCCGCGCTCGGCCGCTGCGTCAGCTTCAGCAACGACCATAGTTGCAACCAACGCTTGCTCAGCTCGACTGAGTTGTCGCCAAACAAGCCATGCCGCTTGACCTGTGGTCGTGGCCCATAATGCACTTTGCCAAGAATTTCCCCACCCACGACTCGTTGAGCTCACATGCTGACACGCAATCGAACGGATTTGCCAGCGGGTGTAATCCAATAACTCATTCTTCTTAACGCCTGTGACCTTTGGCTTTTGCAAGGTTGCCAGCAGTACTGCTGAAGCAAGTGCAGAGTTGGCAGATCGGCGAATTGATTCCTCATCATTGCGCTCTGTTGTTAAGGCATCATTAAAAGGCATTTGCGCGCGAGATCGAAGGCGTTTAGTCACATCTGAATTGATTGTGTATCCCACACCATCACGCAAAGTTGCCAAAATTTCTTGATTCCCCGCGATATTGCGATTTCCTTGTGGAGTGCGTGCTTGGCTCACAGTTCGTGCAAGTTTGATGCCCTTCTTTGTTGCTGACTTTGTTGCTGTTGGGCAACCACCCAAAGTCGTTGCCTGCGCACCAACGAGTGGCAATGCATCTGCGCTCACGGGGAACGTACGCTGCGTGGTCTTGCGTGACTTTTTGAGGTTCTCCATGAATGTCCACGTCGAACTATTGGCGATCATGGCCGGCGTTGCCTTGCCATCGCCGTTCCAGTCACCGGCAACCGCGATTTGCCCCTCCTGGCCAAAAGTAAATGCAATGGTCGCAATTTTCGTGTTTGGATCAAAGGTGGTTGAAAAACGTTTTTTTGACAACTTTGGTTTTTGCTGAGCACCGGTAATCAACAACATCCACGTGTTCCCGCGCACAACACCAATGTCATCAACACCATTGCCATCCCAATCCCCCGTTACCGGTTGATCTCCTGCTGCACCAAAATTGGCTGTTTTCACATTCCCCGTTGATAGCTGCCATTGCCACTGGCCGTTGTTGAAAATTCCGAGGTCAGCTTTCCCATCACGATCCATGTTGGCCGTCAATGGAATATCACCAGGCTGTCCGCCAAAGGTGGCCTTGTCTTGCCAGGTGCCTGACTTGACGGCTGACGTGCTCGTTGACCATTGACCTTCTGCATAGCGCCCTGGAGTGGAGACTCCATCTCCATTCCAATCGGCTAATAGGGGAATTCCACCATTTGCCGGCATGGCGATGGTTGCCTTGGAAGTTCCTTGCGGGCCAGGACTCCACACTGTCCAGGTACCACTCACCGTCGAGCCACTCGCGGGAATGTTATGGGCATCAAGGACTTTCGAATTTTGTGCAACTGCCGGGCTGGTAATGCCCTCTGCCACTAAACCGATAGATCCTGACACTAGTGCTGCGCAAACGGCAACGCTGGTGAATTTTTTCATCCCAAGGAACACTCAATACACAGTGGACTCGAGGGAATGAGAACCCGACTGGTCATGACGCGTGTTGGGTCTTTTGTGGCTGCCCACCCACTGAGAAGTTCCCCGGAAACATCACGGAACCAGAGAACATTTAAGTCAAGTGAACCATCCACTTGCAGGGCAAAGTTGACGTAATCCAGTGCCGGTTCTTCATAGGGAAAAGGCGGCAGGTTGGCATAGAACTTTTGCTGATTGGTGGAAAGAACTCCTGTCAAAGAATTAACCCACAGATTGGGCAGGGTTCCCGACCCGTCCCACATGAAGGGGGTCCAATCAGGGTCCTTCGCCGCTACCTCTGCTGAGCGCAGGATTGCTTCACCGATCAAGGTGTTGGCCACACCCTCCTTGCGATCTTTGCTCGCCTGGATTCCAGGCGCCGCAGTGAAACCTGGCGAGAGTTCTGTTTGTGTAGTTCCCACATAGCCATAGGCAACGGTGCCAATAAGAATGACGCCAAACGCCACGACCACCTGCTGGGAGAAACGCAGATCGTTCATGATCTTCACCGTGATGACGGCTACCAGCCCCAACACAATGGGGAAGTAAGCAATCAGTGCGCCATCTAGTGCTTTCAACACGTAATAGGAGGCAATGCGACTCACATTTGATGAGTCAGCACCGAGTGCAAATACGCCACCAATCAGTGTGAAAAACACGGGTGGGCCAGCGATCCCGATTGCTGTTAATCGATTATTTTTCGATGTAAAAAAGATGAGAGCGAGTGCAAGAACAGGCATGGCAAGTGCGAGGGAAATGTTGAATGCGGGCATGCCAACGCCGACAGCACCAATTTCACTATTGAGCTCACCTGCGCTACCGCCGGGTCGAATAATTGCCTGCGCCTGGGTATAGGCCAGCCAGCCCGCAATCAACCCACTCACTGCCAGCCACGCAAGTGCAATGGATTTTCTCGACAACCAAAGGGCGTGAAGGACTACTAATCCCGCAGGAATGAGACCGAGGACAAGTGGAGTCCAGAGGTTGATGGAAACAATCGCGGCACATGGAATGACAAACCAGCCGATGTACTTCGAGGTATGCGCTGATGTGGTCGAGATATAACTTGCCAGTGCAACAACCGTGACACCCATGATGAAGTTGGAAAAGCCAGCGTTGAACATCAGTGGTGGACTTCCGAGAGTCACAAATAGTGCCGCCAAGATGAATCCGAGCGCTCCCGCAAACTTCTTTCCAGTCACCCGTTGAGCAACATCACCTGCCATCCAAGACAGTGCAGCTATGCAGGCGGCAAATGAAATTGCCTGCCAGGTTATATATGGAAAGAGCAGCCCAATCCGGCTTAGTCCCGCACCACCGAATGCGTATTGCCCAATTGACCAAGCGGTTGTGTGCAGGGAGGGATACCACTGGTTGAACGCTTCGCTGCCGTCAATAGTGGGCCAGGTGGTGCTCCCCACCGCATAAGTGTTGGAGAAGGTGATGAAATGCCCTTGGTTGTCCCAGCCTGTGAAGAACATGCCACTGAGGGTTTCGTAATCAGTCGTACCGATGTAGGAACTCAACAACCAAAATGTTGAGGCCAGGAAAAAACCAAGCATGAAGAAATCAAGTAATCGAACTCGTGGGATCCAAGGAGTGACCCGCAGGCGGGGAATCGCCCGCATGACCAGAACGAGAATCAATAAACCCACCAGATAGAACCGCGCAGTGTCAGCATTAATGGGAGTTGATCCATTGCGAGGAAAAACAACGGCTATCACGGTGAGGCCAACGAGCACCGAGACAATCGCTCGCTCAGAGAGAGTTCTGCCCCATGGGGCTATCGTGCACACGAGCAGCGCGACAGCAATAAACCCAACCGGTGGATAAACAAAGAGCAGCGCTATCGCAATAAGTGCTGAGACCACACCCACAATTTCTTGGCGCTTGACCTGATTCATCATCGTGTGAAGAGTATCTCTGCATTCACCGTTGCCGACTGAACGGCTGACAAAGTCGCGGTGGAATCATTAATTTGAACGCCCGGTTGCTTCGTGGGTGTCCAACCCTCGGGCGCGGTCACCTGGACGGTGATTGTGGGGGGAACGAACAGGGACTGCGGCTCAGCTTGAATGCGATAACTCAACCTGTTCTCGCTGTTTGTGCTGAACGTACCCGCAGGGAGTTCATAGGAAATGGAAACCGCACTCTGTCCACCCGGCGGGGTCCAACCCACAAGACGAATCATGCGATGACCGAAGCCGTCATCAACCCAACCGTCTCCGAGTTGCTGGTGCCCTCGAAATGGACGCACGGTGAAACCGACGGGATAGTTTGCTCTGTAGTCCCGTGCGGCGTCGGGGACATAAAGAACATATGCATTCTTGAGCCACATGGTTTCATAGCCCTCGCGCTCAGGTGGTCCCTCGGGGCGGTCAGCGGGTGTGGCGTTCGTCAACGTTAACTGCTGGGTGACGCGCGCAGAGCCATCCTGTTCCAGATTGACTGTGACCAGAACATTGCGCTGTTGGAATACATCGACCTTGCTTTGATTGCCATTTTGCGTGTACATCGCAGACCAGTCGCCTGAATCCGGGTCGGCAACAAAACCCGAGGCCCCTGAATCAAAAGCAAGATTTTCCAGGATGGGATCACGCATCCAGAGTTGGAAATGTCGGCCGGGGGCCGTACCAGCAATTGCCTGCGCCGCAGGAACAAGATCGCTGCCTGATAGGACTCGGGTCAAGAGTTCATCAAGTAATTTCTGATTTGCATCCTGGCGTAATTGCCATTGATCAACACCAAAGTCTGCATAGGCATCAACCAAAAGAATCTGGCCGATTTGTTCCCCCGTGACACTGCCGTAGACATCTGATTCCACCGGACCTGTTGCATCAAGAACTGCCGCAATGGCGGTGAGGTCAATAGCGACAACTCCATCGACTTCGGGGTACGAAGGACCCTCCCAACTTCCACTCCACGCTTGAGCCATTTCCTGCGCGGAGTACAGGAAGTTCGGGTGGGTGTTCGTCACAACGAATGGATTGTTGCGGGGGTTCTGTGCGAAGAATGGATTCAGTGCCGGCCCAAACCAGTTGACTTTGGCATTAACCGGAGGAAATAGTTGAGTACTAGTTTGTCCCTTGATGGGGATGTTGATGCGACCATCGTCAAACTCAATCATGATCAGTGATAGTGGTGCTCCACCACTTGCACGCATCTCTGCTTGATTACCAATCGCAATTAAATAGCGCTTGGCACCATTGGCGCCCAGTGCATCGGAAAGAACTGGCGCGATATCTGCCAATGTTCCCACTGCTTGCTGCACCGGATCGAGCTCGCTCAGAGCCTTGTTGACCACACGTTCCAAGGGACCGGTGGCAAAAGTCCCCGTGATGATGTTTTCCAAATCGGATTTCGCCATGTCGATGGCGTATTTGGCACCGTTAACCTCCGCTGGCAACACATCGAGTCGCGCCAGATCCACTCGACCATCAGTGAAAATTCGATCGCCGCCATTTTGACCCGATAGATCCCCATAAAGTCCAATTAATTGCCCTGTTGCCATGGAGATATTTGCCGCTGCATCGACCGAGTTTTGCCAGTTGTCGACAGCGGTCCCCACTCCTGGAACAAATCCCATGAGCCGAACTTGTGATGTATCCACTGACTTGAGCATCCACACGGTGGAGTCATCGGCCTGCTGAAACTCAAACTCACCCTCGGTGTATTCACCCGCGAGCAGCCCATCGGCCGCGGACGAGAGGTGCGATTGCAGCCCCCACCCACCCCACGCCAGAGTTGTAAATGAGGCAATAAGTCCGGCTTGCAGCCAGAAAATGAACCCGCCAACTATCAGGACCAATGCGCCCAAAATCCCAACTTTGAGTCGGGAATTGGTTGTTGCAGGCACTTAGCGAGTATAAGTGCCGCAGGTGGTTAGTACGCGCCCTTGCCCGTGAGGACCACTTTGACGGTTTTTGCCACAATCACTAGGTCGAGGGCCGCTGACCAATGCTCGACATAGTCCAGATCCAGGCGCATACGCTCATCCCAGTCCACGGCCTTGCGCCCTGAGACTTGCCAGAGGCCTGTTAGGCCAGGCTTGGTCAGGTGACGGCGGTGGTCTTCATCCCCGAACAGGGGGATTTCATCGAGCAGAACCGGCCGTGGACCCACGAGGGACATGCTGCCGCTGATGACGTTGACAATTTGGGGCATTTCATCGATAGACCAGCGCCGCAGGACCCGACCGAAACTGGTAATGCGTGGGTCGTGTTTATAACGCTCGCCTATTCGCTCATCGGGCATCCCAATGACTTCAGCTCGAACCTGATCGGCCCCGACATGCATGGTTCGGAACTTGGTCACCGTGATGACTTCGCCACCGCGGCCAATTCGTTGTTGCTTATAAAACACTGGGCCACGGCTTGAGGCAAAGATCCCTGCGGCGGCAATTAACATGAAGGGCAGGAACACGACAAAGAGAATTGCGCCAAAAACTATGTCGATAGCGCGTTTGATTGCCCGTTTGGAACCGGTCAGATGCGGTTCATCTAGGTGAATGAGTGGTAGGTCTGCTTGCATACGCATTGTGACGCGCGGACCGGCAAAGTCACCGAGTGTTGGTGCAACGAGAAGATCAATGCGCGGGCCCTCAAGGCGCCACGAAAGTTTCTTAATTACATTCTGGCTCAATGCATGTGATCCGGTGACTGCAACCGTGTCCACGTCGTTGATCTCAATGCGTGCCATGACTTCATCGAGCCACATTTTCAATTCTGCTTCATCGCAGCCTTCAACGGGTTCTTCCAAGACATCAACAACAACAAATCCCGCGACAGGGTCGCGATCGAGCATGTCAGAGATTTCTTCTTGTCGAGCACCATTACCCACAACCATGGTGCGGTGCAAGTAGTTTCCGTATCGACGTTCATGTCGCAACCATGCCCGCAATAACCATCGAGCTATGAGTAACAGCGTTAGACCTGCAACAAATGTAATCAACACAAAACCGCGTGAAAGATCTAATTTGAATGCGAATGCCACAATCGCAACGAGTGCGAAGAGTCCGGCGGATGCGGTGACAATTCGTTTGAATTCCTCTGAACCAACACCAAGCACCCGGGTGTCATAGGCGCCGCGCACAACGAGTGCGATCACCCATGAAAAGACAACGACCAGTGCGAACACAACGTATGTACCGTCAGAGATATTCAGGTTGTAGGGAATTGTCCAGCGGAGTACGAAACCAATGGTGGCGGCTGCAACAACCGCAATACTGTCCCAGATCACGGCCCTGCTGGCGTAGACCCGAAGTGGATCACGGCGCTGGTGTGGGCGGTCCCGATGGCGATCGGTGGTAGCCCACCCTTGCTTTTCATGGGCCTCTAGGGCAATGCGCCGCCATGTTCCTGTGTCACTGATATTTGAGCCGCCAGCCGCGGAGTCAGCCAATTGATCCGCATGCCGTGCGGCCTCAATCTCCCCTGGCTGAATTTCACTGGACACGTCGTCAGGTTACCAGCGCTTGGCTGTGTAGGGGTATTTCTCGGGCTAGACCCATAAAACAGCGGTGTCAAGGGACAAGCGTGGGTTTCGGGGAAAGTTCCCGCCGTCAGCCACATGCCCCAGATTGACCGCATAGAGGGATTTGAAGGCAGTCCCTTCAAAGAATTCAGCATCAAGGCCTGCTGCATCGAGCCCGGACATGGGGCCAGCGTCCAATCCCACAGCCCGGGCAGCGAGGATGAAGTAGCCGGCCTGCAGGATCCCCATTTCTCGTGCTGCCAGTGCTCGTTGTGCAGGATCCAGGAAATTGTTCTTCGCCAGAGGGTTATGTGGCAAGAGCTCGGGTAGGTGCTCATGAAAGTCGGTGTCATAGGCAAGTAGTGCCACCACTGGGGCCGACTGGGATTTCGCGCGGTTGTAATCGGCCAGGTGGGGGATAAGTCGGGCTTTGCCCTCGGCGGTACGAATAAAGAGGATGCGCAGGGCTTGGGCGTTCATTGGTGTGGGGGCGAATTTCATCAACTCGTAGATCTCTGAGAGTTGAGCATCACTCACCGGTTGGTCTGTGAATGAAAATGCGGTGTGGGCATCGGTGAAGATTGTGCTTTGGTCCATGACCGCACCTTAATAGTTAGTTGAATATTCAACAAATCGAGACCGTGGAAATACGGTGTGCACGGGTAGCCACCTTCAGTACCCTTGGGCGAACAAGTACAGTGCCATTGTCGCTTTGCCTGTAAATCTAGCCTCGCATCAACAAAGGGAGTCCCGTATGACCACTGTCGTTTCTATTCACTCATTCCGTGGGGGCACCGGCAAAAGCAACACGACGTCAAACCTCGCTGCCCAGCTCACGGCAATGGGACATCGCGTAGGCGTTGTAGACACAGATATTCAAAGCCCCGGTATCCACGTGCTTTTCGGTTTTTCTGACGATCTCGACAACACTTTAAATGACTATTTGTGGGGCAAAATCAAAATTGCTGATGCCGCCCACGAAGTCACACACATCATCTCCCAAGACACTCCCGTTGCCGAGGGTGGCGCGCTCTATCTCATTCCATCCAGTATGAAAGCTGGCGATATCGCACGGGTCCTGCGCGAGGGTTACGACGTTGGCACTCTCAACGATGGCTTCCGTGACTTGGCACGCGATCTCAATCTCGACTACCTCCTCATTGACACCCACCCTGGTTTGAACGAAGAAACGTTGCTCTCCATCACGATCAGCGATGTCCTACTCCTTATCCTCCGCCCCGATCGCCAGGACTTCCAAGGAACCGCCGTGACCGTGGACGTTGCTCGCAAACTACAGGTGCCCAATTTGTTCCTCGTGGTGAACAAGGTTCCATCAAATATTGATACCGCGGATCTGCGGGAACAAATGAAAACTGCTTATGCTGCCGATGTGGCAGCGATCCTGCCGTTGTCTGAGGAAGTTGTTCAGAATGCTTCAGGTGGTCTGTTCTCACTCACCAGCCCGGATCATGATTGGTCCGCCCAAATCCGCGAAATTGCCACGGCTGTCACCCAGTAGGTCAACCCGTGGCACGTTGCACAACAGCATGGTCAGGCGGTAGGTCGTAGTGGTCCAACAAGAATGCGGAAGCACCTTTACGGCCCAACTCGGTCAAACTGTGTGCTGACATGTTGTAACCAACAAGTGTCATGTCAAAAAACTCTAGAGGTTCATGATCACGCCAATGCATTCCATGAAACGGTTCCGAATAAGTAATAGGAAGGGGTGAAAACCCCCATAATGCCCAGGACGGAAGTAATGCGGGCTCAGACTCTGCGACAACACCCAAACAAGATGCCCCAAGATCCAATGCAACGAGTTCTACAGCGTGTTCCACCAAAAACTGTGACACCTTTGTGCCTCCAAACTCACGGCCCTGAAATTCCGGGGCGACCGCAAGAAAATGAATCAATCCAACTTTGCGATCCCTATTTGAGTGCACCACCACGAATCCGGCAGGAATGTCATCAACTAAACAAAGCACTTGGTGCAAAACACATTTCTCTTGCTCCCTTGGAATCCTGGCATTTTCGCGCAGTTCATCCAGTACATGTGGATGCTCTGGGAACGCTTGGGCATGTAACACGAGGAGTTCTTCCAAATGTGGAGCATCACTCACTCCTGCAAGTTCGATCACCTTTAAGTTGTTGCGCACCTGCACACACTAGCCCCATTTCTCCATTTCACGACAGGATAAATCCATGAGAGAAGTACCACCGCCCGCAGAGAATGGTGAAGATGACCCCTGGGGTTTTGTGACAGACCGCGTCAAACGCGATCCAGTTACTCCTGACATTAGTGGAAATGATTCCGCTGCGACTGAATTAACAAAAGGCGCAAGGCTCAATGATGCGGGTAGTGAAAGCGCAATGCAGGCATTACGCCGTCGCGCACGTCCACTCGCCATTGCGGCCGCATTGGTCTACCTATTCGGTTTGATGACTGAAGTTGTCATCGCCAGCAGGTTTGTGTCTGAACTTGGTCCCATCGCTCTGGTCATTATCTACCCCCTCGGTGCCATTGGACTTATTTCAGTAGCACTTGTGCAAATAAAATGGATCGATCGCATTCCCCGCGCGCGCGCATTCAAATTCGTTACCCTGGGCTACGGCGCCGCCTTTGTTATCGGCCTAATTTTCGTTGCGATTCCCTCAACAACAGTATGGGGCACGGGTGCCGTTTGGTTGATCGCCGATCAATTGAACTTCTTGCTTCCACTCATTGTCTGGGCGCTTATTGGTGACCTTTTCAATGCTGGTGAAGGGCGCAAGATTTACCCTTGGATCACTACCTGGCAATACGGGGGCCAACTCATTGGTCTCGCGATCCCCGCACTCGCACCATTACTCTTCATTCCACTTGGAATTCCTTTGCCATGGCTATTGGTTGTTTGCCCCATTGGAATAGTCGCTCTTGGATTCCTTTTACCGCGGGCCTTGAAGGATCGCTCCATCAGTCGGGGACATGGACGAGACGAAAGCCTCGGTGAGTCCTTCCGGTCTGCATGGCAGTTTGTTGGTGGTGTTAAAGCGTTTCGCGCCATGTTCGTTACATCAATATTTGTGTTCATTGCTGGTATGTCACTTGAGGCATCCTTTGTCAGTTCGGCTGACCGAATATTGGGTGATGCAGCCAAACTACAAATTGTCTATGGCGGAACCCTTGTTGTTGTATTCGCAATCGCAACAACTTTGCACCTTTTCTATACAACCAAACTATTAGAAAAATTCAATATTCCAGGCTCACTCATGGTGTTGCCTATTTTCACGATCTCCGCTTCAATCGTGCTAATTGCGGGCCTAGCTTTCGATTTCTTGCCGGTTCTCATCATCGGAATTATCGCCTGGTGGGTGCCGCGCTGGAGTATCGATGAAGTCGCTCGCCGAGCATCACTAGCACTCGTCCCAGACGAAAAAAGGGCCCGCGTGTCATTCCTGGTTGATCTCGTGCCTTTCGCATCAGGACTGTTAGTGGCCGGTGGCATAACGTGGATCGTCGCGACCTTAGATCTACCGATCGCCGCCCCCGTTATTGCATTGCCATTTGCCATCGTGGCACTGATCGCAGCGCAGATTATGCGAAAGAATTGGCAGGAATCACTCCTTGACCCAAGTTTGCGGCGACGCAAGCGGTTATCTGGGTAACAAGGAACTACTAGGTAGTTGCCAGACCGTCATCATCTGGCGCTGATTCCTTCATGCGACTACGCATTGTTTGAGCTCGCTCTGCAATTCCTGCAAAGAAGTCTGACTCAAGGATTTCAGCAACAGCAGCTTCCTTCTTGCTTGAATCAATTTCCACTTTGAGTCGGGTCACTTCCTGCGTCAGTTTCTTCTCACGAGATTGGACCTTTTCAACCATCAGTGCAAATCGTTCACCTAAGGTCGCCAGCTCGTCTGGTATCAGTGTGTCTGTCACTGAACTCAAGTCAATGTCGTATTCACCATCGGCGATACGGGTGGTCACTGCGGTCAGTCGCTTAAGGGGCCGGGTCAGCCACGTGGACACCAGCAACACCAGTGCCAACAGTACGAGATAACTGATAACCAAGATCGGTACCACAACCGCAATTGCACCCTGACGTGTCTCATCCACATAAGTCAATGGGTAGTCGATGCCGAGTCCGGCAACTACGTCACCAGCCTGATTCGTTACCGGCGTGTACGTTGAGATCCATCCACCATTTGTGTCGTAGTAGGGCTCCTCATTAGTTGTAGCCGAAAGACCTGCCGCCATGTTGTTGTAGGTTGTTTCACCCACGACGTCACTGACCGGCTGGCGATATTGCACGGTGAAGTTTGGGTCTGGATCAAGCGCAGACCACGACGTCAGCCATCGCAAGGTGCCATCGTTTGGATCCATGAAATATGTGTAAGGGCTCGACTGTGGAACTATCTCACGAATGTCCATGAGTTCAGTATTCAATCGTTCGTACTCTTCAGCACTAGGACCAGATTGGAGGAAGGGGTTGTTTGTGTCCGCCTCTGTAACACTCGCCAAAAGTTCTTGCATGGATTCTGCATCCAACTGAATTGCTCCACCCACTGCAGTTTCCTTCAACTGCTGAACAACTTTCGCCTGTGCTTCATTGGTGACATAAAGAATAATGAAGTAAGCAAGCACACTAAAGATTAATGTGAACGCGAGTGTAAACGCGGTTACGAGCTTTAGTCTCAGACCTAGTTTGAGTCTTTTTTTGGTTGATTTCGATCCAACGGAACTTTCTTGACTCACGTCCGGTCCCCATCTTCCTTGTGTCGCCTGCGAAACTCTTCCGCCTGGCTCTGGATGTTCCTGAAATACTCCGTGTCAGTGATCTCAGAGACCGCTGTTTCGACTTTACCCTTGTCAATTTCAACTCGAAGGATCGCCACCTGCTCGCGCAATTTGCGTTCGCGTTCAACGATTTCCACACCAATGTCTCGGAAGGTTCGAGCTAAATCTCCAACTTCATCATTTCTTTGCGCTGCGGAATCCAAAATAGTTGGATCAAATTCACCGTTGGCAAGATCCTGAGCAGCTCGAGTAATGCTCGATACCGGCCGAACAATACGACGACTGATGATTAAGCCACCTGCAAGTCCAATAATCAGCACGATGAAGCCAACAAGGGCCTGTTGTAACGCGAGTGAAAGCCCTGGAGCATTCAGCTCGCTCGCGGGGACGGCAGAAACCAATATCCACTCCAGTGGGGTGAACGTGGAAATATTAAGTTCCCACGCTTCCGTTTCTCCATTGCGCAAGGCCACATCAACAGACTCCGTGACTAACTCACCATCTTGAGCCGGGGCAATGGCCACAATATTACTGGTCAATGCTCGCCCTTGATCTGAATTGGTAAGTACGGTCAAATCCCTATTGCTGGGTGAAACCACAACATCGGAATCACGATTCACAATGAAGAAGAAACCGTCATTACTAAACGTAACTTCAGAGAATGAAGCCGCGAGTACATCTTGAACTGCGACTAGTCGAGCTTGCGCAGCCGCATCAATGTCATCAACGTAAACGCCAGTTCCAATAATCCAGTCCCATGGTTCGTAATGAAAGACGTATCCGATTTTAGGTTTGGGCTCAGTTTCGTTGAGCCTGACCCACTGGTAATCGATGTATCCACTGCCCTCATTCAAAGCGATGTCCCTGATCTCTCGAAGGACAAATTTGCCATCGGCATCCTGCATGTCAATGAGATTCTGACCTTGGAACTTGGTGTCCGGGTGCGCGATTGCTGTCATTTCTGTGTTGTAGGTGAAAAAGTAGTCATCGTTGCCAAATCGGACGTTGCGCAACATGTTTTTTGCACGCTCTTGGGCATTGACCTGAGAAATTTGGCCCGACTCGACAGCTCCAACAAGTTGATCAAGGCCTGATATCAGGGGCTGACTTACATCTTTCAGTTCTGCCCGCCGCTGTTCCAAGGCAGCTTGACGGACAGCTTCCACATTGTCATATTCGACTGAAATCAAAGTTGCAACCGAGGTGTGAATGTTGCTTACAGATTCACTGGACTCATTGAACATTGCTGTTTGCACACTACGAAGAGAGAAGGCGATCGTAATAACAGCCGACGCACCAAGAAGTACAGCTATCAGCAACGCTAAACGCTGGGATAGCGTGAATCGAGTTCGCCGAGAATCAGTTACCACTACCCCAGACCGCCAATGCGATCCAAGATGTCAGCAGCGCCACTCTTCACCGCGCGCTTTTGCACCACAGAGAGAATGCCATCGGTTTCCCTGACCGCGCCGTCTTGGCGCAAGAGGTCGAGAGCTTTGCGCAATTCGGTTGGCTGCATCTCTGGAAGTATTTCTTGGAGTTGATCCTGCGACACTGAACCAGCCCTAAGGATGGCTGAAACAATCTTGCGTTCCTCTGGAGTGCGGTCCAGCATCCCTGACATGCCCGCAGAGATTGCACCGCGACTCAGGCTCCGCACAACAACATCGTCAACAGCGGTCGCATCCTCAACCCGCTGTTCCCCCATGGTGAGGCGTAAGTCGCCGCAATGCATACCTGGGGCAAGAACAGCAACCCTTCGGGAGTTTCCTTCAGCGTCCCTCGTTGCTATTTCCACATGACCCGAAATCACAAAGATCACCCGGTCGGCGGGATCTCCAGCCCGGTAGAGAGGCATACCCGGCTCAAAGCGCTCCGTGACCAACTTGGCGTAGAGCGATTCTCCTGCGTCATCACCCAAACCGAGAACACTCAGATCCACGTCAGTGGTGAGCAGTCGACTTTCCCAGAGTCGGGAGTAGGCAGTGTCTGCAACGAGCAACTCCTGGTGAGTCCCCACCTGAGTTCCTCGAGAGTCAACGAATATCAGTCGTGACACATCGTGGGCTACATCAACGTCCCTGGCCGTAAGTACAACGATGCCAATTCCTCGTGCTCGAATACTGGCGATCAAAGGTAAGGCAGTATCGCTGTCAGCCAGCGCGAGGATGGGGCCGATGAAGAGCACCTCAGGAGCGGCAGCAAGAGCACACGCCACCTCTAGTCGCTGCCGTTGGTTGACCGTCAATCGATTCCCCGCAGGGCCAATTTCTTCAAAACGTCGGTCCACTAACTCAGGTAATCCAACTGCCTCGAGTAGTTCACCCACCTGCTCCTCGGTGATGTCAGCATCCATTGCCCGTAGGAATGACATGGGTGAAGCATTGATGGTGAGTGGCTCAGCTGTGACATGTTGAACATGTGTATTGACATGGGGAAGGCGAAGCAGGTGACCATCGGTGGACATGCGCCAGTCCGCTGGATCATCACTTCCCGTCAAAATGGAAAGGTATGAGTCAATGTCGATTTCCGGTGTTGCCACGATTCCGATTACTGATCCCGGCTCAACCCCTAATGCATCCAGTGTGATGTCAGTGCGCAAGTGGCGCAGGTCAACCAACGGTGGTGGAATCTCACTGTCAAGCATGAGTTGATCAATGCGATTGCGACTTTCCAGGGCCAACTGCAAAGATCTTATCCAGACCGGGAGCGCCTCAAGGCCTTTAACCACAGATTCGATGTACAACAGTGATGCCGCCACTACCGCGATTTCATCCTCGCCCATTCCCACGGCAATAATGACGACAACAATCAACCCTGCGAGTCCGGCACTATGTGCCCCCGTGATCAGCCGCGTGGATAGGACACCTTGACGGTGCCACGCATGGGCAAACTTTTCATTTCTCTTGTGGTACCGGGCTTCCATCCATCGAATTAAATGCAGACCACTGATTGGTTTGGCTGAGGTAACTGCTTCATCAACCACTTCACCGACACGGGTACGGGCCTCCAAAGCCTCTCTATCGGCTTTGAGCATTGCTCGACCAATGAAATGACGAATAACAATGAACAAAATGACTGCAATGAACATGGTCAGTCCGGCATTTGGTGCAATCACTGTGAGCAAAGACATGCTGATGATAATTCGAACTATTGATGGAATTCCATAGGCAAGAGTCTGCTCAAAAGCTTCTGCAACATTGTCCACGTCAGTTGTGTGACGTGCAACAATCGATGAACGCATCAGGCTCACAGATCCCTCTGACTTGCCACGCATTAAGCGATCGAATACGCGCTCACGTAACACAGTGCCGCTGGTGATGGTCAAGTCATGTGCTCCGAGGTGGCCCCAGTGGCCAGCAACAAGTTGCACGATCACCAGGGTGAGAAGAATCGCCACCGCGTTGGTGCTCCACTCCCCATGATGAAGAATCGATTCGACCTGTAGGGGAACGACAGCCTGCGTCGCCAACATCACCACGAGGAGAAAAATTGTCCCAGCGAAGACTCGAGTTGTCCCTCGAAGGTTGACGCGATACCAACGCCACAGTCCGGCGTACGACGAGGATGAATGTGCCATTAGCTCAGGTAAATACGAACGGGAATCGTTGTCAGCGTGATTGCTGAGTTAGGTCCGGCTTCCTGACAGTTCTGCAATGGATCACACACTAGTTGAGAGTTTTCCGGTGTTGTGTAAACCGCTTCGCCCTTCTCAGCCCATGCCACAATCCACTTGGAGTCCGTGGAACTGAAATCGCAGATCACGGCATCACCCTCAGTTGCACAGCCATCGAATGATGCACCAACAACCCAGTTGTCCAAGGCAAAGAAACCTTGCTCTGAATCAGATCCCGCAAAAGCTTGGATTCCCAAAATATCAATCGGACGCAAGCTCCAGATGTACCAATAGGAACGCTCAATGTTGTAGCGGAGGTCATCGATGTAGGTGCGAACAACGAAACCCGCAGCGTTGGCACCGGTGATTTCCTGCTTGGGAATGTCACCCGGCCCCGCAAGGCCGTAGTTCAACTCGGTATCCCAGAGGGGAAGATCGGGCGCACCCGCGGCAACGAGTGCCTCCTGTGCCTTCTTGATCAGTAGTCCACGAACTGCGGGGTCACCCAGACCATCAGGGTAAGTATGGATGGCGAAGACATCTACCGGCCAGCCTAATTTGCCAAGTTCGGCCAGGTACTCCGGGTAAAACCGATCAAATGCAGCGGTCAGTCGGAGTGTGGGAGACGGTGCGACCACGAGAGCGGTGGGGTCGTTCTTCTTGATAATGTCGTAGGCGCGCTTGGTCATCTCGGCCATCTCAGCTGGAGTGCCGTTATAGAAATTTTTGAGGTTGACTTCATTCCAAATTTGATAAGCCTCAAATTGACCCGTGTATTTGGTCGTGACCGTCTCTACCCAATTATCCCAGTCAGCGAGATCCTTGGGGGCGCCAGCAGCTCCGGGCTGCGGGTAGTCGGTGTCTTTGATCTTTTGTGTCGCCCACTCAGGTGTAGTACCTAAGACGAGCATCACATTGTTCATGCCTTTGGATTGGGCATTGGCCAATGAACCATCGATGTTGGCCCAGTTGTAAACGCCTTTTTCGGTTTCAATCTGGGACCAAGCCGTGCCGTTATCCCACAGGCGAAGTGCCCCAAAGGGCGCAGAAGCCCAAGCGCCACCTTCGACACCTTCAATGTGCATACCTATGGTTGCGGGTGGCACCGCATTCTCTGGAACAACAACTGCCGCCTCGGTGGCCGCCTCGGTGGCAGCGGGTTCACCGCTGCCACCCGAGCACGCACTCAGTACTAATGCACCCGTGACGACTAGAGCGCTGAGCGCTACTGCAGATTTGCTGCTTGTCCTGCGGGTGTTCCAAACCATAGTGGCATGTTTCCAATCGTTACTTGAGTTCCTGGTGTCACGGCTGAGCAGTTGTTCAACGCATCACACTGAACAGTTGCATTTGCAGGAACAGTGTACGTCCCAGAACCTTGTGACACCCAAGCGATGGCCTCAGGGTTGTCGTTATTGCCCAATTGACACACATTGGTCCCGGAGACGGTTCCACAGGTGTAATAGGAGCCAGCCAGCCACTGATTGACTGTTTGATAGCCAACAGCCCCTGTCGTTCCATCTTGAAGGGTGATGCCAATCAAATTATCTGCTGGAGCCCAGTAATACCAGTAGCTGCGCTCAACCCCGAGCAAAATGTTGTCCAAATAGGTTTGGGCAACCCATGAGGCAGCCTGCGCTCCCGTGATGCTCTGGCCCTTGACCTTGCCCGGTCCGCGGATTCCGTAATTGACCTCGGTGTCCCACAGAGCTTTGGATGCCGGAACCTTGGCCTTCTTCATGTCACCTTGAACCTTCTCGATGTAATCGACCCGAGTACCTGGATTTCCTTTGCCATCTGGATAGGTATGAACCGCGATGACATCGACCGGCCACTTGGCTTTCTTGAGCGCCTTGAGATAGGCGGGGAAGAAGCGCTTATAAGAACTGGCTAACCGCACCGTGCTGCTGGCGGACACAATCTTGGCTGTTGGGTCATTTTTACGAATAATTTTTGCCGCTGCCTTGGTGAGGTCAGCCATTTGCTTGGGAGTGCCTGCCCAGAAATTGGTCAGATCGGCTTCGTTCCAGATCTGATAAGACTCGATGCTGTCTCCGTAACGCTTGGTCACGGCGTTGACCCAACTCTTCCAATCCTTCATTTTCGGCACCGATGCAGCGCCTTTGTTGGGGTAAGTGCCCTGCTTCTTATTCGTCGCAGCCCATGTTGGCGTACCCCCAAGGACATAAAGAATTTGGACATTTTGGGTATTTGCATTACCAATTGCCGCATCCATGCCATTCCACCAATAAAAATTCTTCTTTTGCTCCACCTGACCCCACGTAATACCTGAGTCCCAGAGTCGAATCGACCCATAGGTCACGCCTGGATCTGTGCCGATCGAGATGGTCGGCACGTGCATGCCGAAAGTTGGTTCAGGCAGTGGTCCGGCAGCTTGGGCGGCCGGAAGTGCAATAAGCGAACTCCCTGCAACCGCGAGGGAGAGGGCTGCCGCAATGATGGATCGACGCATAGGACGTGCCTTTCTGAGTGGTCTTGTGGGGGAAGCGTTCACGTAATCCCTCGAACCTAGACCATGACAGGGCAGATTTCCTTTAGCGGCGCCGCAAAATATACAAACTTTGGCCATCTGTTTCCTGGCCGTACTCAAATCGGTCAACCGCCAGACCGCTGGCGTTCACCAGACTCTCGAAATACTGCCGGGAAAATCGGGTGCAATGCAGGCGACCCTTCCATTCCAAGGGGCCATATCCTTGTGGATTTTCATCCCATTCGGGCACATCCTCCTCAACAAAGCAGGTCACAAAGGCTTTGCCAGTGGGAGTCAGTGTTTGTCCGAGAAGTTCAAGGTATCCGGCGGTATCCGCCGCGTTCATGTGAGAAAAAACAGAATAGGCATAAAAAACGTCAACACTGTGGGGCTCAGCGCTCAGGGTTCTCTCGGGTGAGCCATCGGGGTTGTAGCGCTCATTACTCACGTCAACAAAAGTGAATCGATAACCGGGACCGGCCAAGTTGGCTTGGCACCAATCAATGAGTTCACGTTGAACATCAACCCCGTGGTAGTCCCTGATGGATGGGAGGTGTTCTCTGATTCCAATGGCTAAACGTCCCGCACCGCAACCCCAGTCCAACACGGACGAATCAGGGGTGAGACCACATAACTTTTCCAAACGCTTGACGTCTTTGACAGCTGTTCGGATGAATGCTTTGTCATTCTTAAAATGCTTGCCACCCATTCGATACTTCGACGGCGGTAGCGGGGTCTTGGAACCGAAATTAAACAGGGACACAGGATCAGACTAGTGCGCCATTAGATCAAGGGCCTGCAGCCCTGAGGCATGAAATGATGGTTATGTGAGAGGATCCCGAAATGGCTGATATCGACTGGTCCCAAACCAAGGTTTATGTAGCGGGGCACCGTGGTTTGGTGGGTTCGGCACTTGTTCGAGCACTAGAAAGTGTCGGTGCCGGTGAAATTATCGGATGGACATCGGGTGATCTTGATCTGCGCGACCGTGAGGCCACCCTCGATGCCATCAATGAGGCAAAGCCGGATGTGGTTATTGACGCTGCGGCTCGAGTTGGCGGAATCATGGCCAACTCCACTTATCCAGTTGATTTTCTCAAAGACAACATGCTCATCCAAACCAACATTATGGATGCAGCACATGCAGCCGATGTCGAACGCTTCCTTTTCCTTGGATCATCATGTATCTATCCGCGTCATGCAACACAGCCAATCCGCGAATCAAGCCTGATGACCGGACCACTCGAACCAACAAATCAGGCCTACGCCATGGCCAAAATTGCCGGCATCTATTACATCGAGGCATTTCGCACTCAATACAACCGTCGATGGATCTCAGCAATGCCAACAAACCTGTATGGCCCGCGTGACAATTTCAATCTTGAAACATCACATGTGCTTCCCGCTTTCATTCGCAGATTTCATGAAGCCAAAGAGTCCGGTGCATCGAGTGTGACCGTGTGGGGAACGGGTGCACCCCGCCGCGAGTTCTTGCATGTTGATGATCTTGCTCAAGCCTGCCTAATGCTGCTGGATAATTACGACTCGCACGAAACCATCAACGTTGGCTGGGGCAATGATTTGCCCATCAAGGAACTCGCAGAGACTGTCGCTGATGTGGTCGGCTTCCATGGTGACATTGAGTGGGACACCACCAAGCCTGACGGTATGCCCCGCAAACTCTTGGACACATCTCGCATTAACGCACTCGGATGGGAACCCTCCATCGGTTTGCGCGATGGTTTAACCAGTACGTACAACTGGTATCTGGAAAACGTCTAAATCACATGTCTGAACCCCGACAAGTTTTCCTTCCTGGCCGGCAAGCACTGATTGTGCGTTTGAATGCGCAGGCAGGTAAGCGCGCGGCACTTCTCGATCTACTCAACACGTACGCAGACGGATTGGCTGAAGAACCAAGGACAGAAATGTACATGGTGTCCGTCGATCCAGATGATGATGATCTTGTTTGGCTCTATGAAATATTCCAAGACGACGATGCCGAGAATGAACACCGAAAATCACAAGGATTTGCCGACCTCATGCACGCACTGCCCGCATTCCTAGAAGGATCACCCGCAGTCTTGCGCATGCAACCACTGCGCATGGCATTACAAGAAAAGGTGTTTACCGAGAATTGGACCTTCTAATTATTTGAGGTCCATGTTAAGAAAATGGTGGGCGTTCGTCTAACTTGATGGAACGACGTCCTGCGAAGTTCCACAGACGCGCTGTGATGTCTTTATCCTCTGGGGTAATCAGGTTACCCATTACCCGCAGCGCAACAGTCATGAGAAATTGCGAACGCATTCCGATGGGACCAAATGTTGGTAAAAGTTTTGGCACCGTGATCAGCCCAGCAAGTCTGCGTGCGATGGAGAATGCGGTGCCGTAATGGGTAAGTAGTTGTTGAGGCCACACGGTCGTGTAATCCATTGCTGGATTAACAATTGTGTTGGCAAACAGGTTCGCAGCTAGGTGACCTGTTTCCAGGCCATAGTCAATTCCTTCACCATTAAGTGGGTTCACGCATCCTGCTGAATCACCAATAAGAACCCAGTTCGCCCCTGCAACATTGCTCACCGCGCCACCCATGGGCAACAATGCCGACCACGGTGCACGTACATCACCTTCGAACTCCCAAGTTTCCCGTTGTTGATCCGCGTAGTGAGTGAGTAGACCGCGCAGGTTCACATCAGCTGGCCGCTTATTCGTTGCGAGTGTGCCAACACCCACATTTACTTCGCCGTCGCCCAATGGGAAAACCCACCCGTAACCAGAAAGCAACTCGCCCTGTTCACCGCGCAACTCAAGGTGGCTGGAAATCCAGGGGTCATCACTGCGGTGCGACTTGATGTAGCCACGAGCAGCAACTCCGTATGCCGTAGACCTGTGCCACGTTCGACCTAGTGCTCGGCCCAATTGTGACTTTGCACCGTCAGCAACGATCAAACGTTTACAGGAAATCGTTGTGCCATCAGCAAAAAGAACGCCAGACACTTTGTTGCCCTCCATGACGACGTCCTTGGCACGCATACTCTCAAGGACGCGAGCACCGCTGTCAATCGCCACCTGCCGGATGGCTGCATCGAGTTCGAGTCGTGGTGCGGCTCCGCCGTAATTGGGAAGATTGCCACCGGGCCACGGCAAATAGAGTTCTTGGCCAAAGCCTGCGGCGCGTAAGCCTTTATTGCGCGCCCGTCCTTCTAGCCATGGTGAGAGACCGAGACCGTCTAATTCCGCGATAGCGCGGGGCGTGAGCCCATCGCCACAGGGTTTATCCCGAGGAAATTCCTCAGCATCCACCAAGAGAACATCCAGACCATTGCGACCGCACCATGCTGCCGCTGAGGAGCCCGCTGGTCCTGCGCCAATGACGAGGACGTCGGTCACGATGTTTTGTGCCACGGCCCCATTCTGCCGCTGATCACGCCTTGTGCAATTGCAGCACCGAGGACAATGAGTAGACCGCCCAAGGGTTGGTTCCAAGTGATGTGTTCATCCAGAAGCAGCGCGCCCACGATGATGGCGACCAGTGGGGTCAGATAGGTCACCGTGCTGGCCGTTGTTGCATCAGAAGCGATCACCACTTTGAAGCTCAAGACATATGCCAGACCGCTGCCTAAAATCCCGAGAGCGGCAACCGCGAGAAACGGGGCCCACTGGAATGGTGCATTTGTTACTCCCGTGAATGCGGAGATAGGTGCCGTGATGACTAATCCCCAAATCATCATGCCCATTGCCATGGATACCGGCTTCACGGGTTCCCGAACACTGGGTCCGGTGAGGTACCTACGGACAAATGGAAATGCGATGCCATAACAGGTGATTGCCGCAATCAGCGCGAGGATGCCAACGACATCGTTATTGCCACCCATGTGCCATACGCCTACAACAACCAAGACGCCTAGAAAGCCGATGCCCAGTCCAATAATTCGCTGACGAGTTGGTTTTTCTTCGGGGAAGGCGATCAAAATGGCGAGCAGGGTCATCAAGGGTGTTGCGCCATTAATCACACCCGCGAGGGCTGAGGACACTCGTGTTTCGCCGAAGGCAAAAAGCATCCAAGGAATGGACACCCACAGCAGCGAGGTGACAAAGAGGTATTTCCAGGACCACTTGGGTGGCAGCGGAGTTTTAGTTATCAGACTCAGAATTACCAATGTCACAGCACCAAAGGCGATGCGACCAAAGGCCACGCCCACCGGGGTGAACATGTCTAGTCCAATTTTTATGAAGTAGAAAGAAAAACCCCAGATCAAGGCGAGCACTAAATAGAACGGGAGCCAGCTGCGCCAGTGTGACGGGTTCGAAGTCAATCCATGTCCTTTGTTTAAGCGCAGCATTAGATGGTAGAGCACGGTGGGGGTCGCCAAGGCTATCGGTGCAGAACCAAACCGGGGCAGTTGCTCCTCTGAGCGATATTGCACCCGTGCAATATTGACGGGTTCACTCCCGCCGTTTCAAGGCACGTACTACGGTGCGTTTGTGACCAATGAAGACTCGTTACTGGCCGCATGTGCAGCAGCACTAGCAGATGGTGATGTTGTCACTGATCCTGATCGGCTTCCCAGTTACCAACGCGACCGCTCAACGGGAACTCCTGCCGGTCAACCCATTGGCGTAGTTTTCCCGCGGAGCACCGAGCAGGTCTCAGCTGTCATGAAAGCTGCCCACGAATTGCGTGTTCCTGTTGTCCCGCGTGGCGCAGGCTCTGGACTCTCTGGGGGAAGTAACGCTATTGACGGTTCACTCATTCTGTGTGTTGAAAAGATGCGCGATGTTCTATTGGTTGATGAAATCAATGGATTCGTTGAAACCCAGCCGGGGATTTTTAATACCGAATTGCGAGAACATGTTGCCAAGCATGGACTTTGGTATGCACCCGATCCTGCTAGTAAGGATTTCTGCTCCATTGGTGGAAATGTCAACACCAATGCCGGTGGCTTGTGCTGCGTGAAATATGGAGTAACCCGCGATGCGGTTCTCGGCCTTGAAGTCGTATTGGCTGATGGTCGCATTACCCAGTTGGGGCGTCGCACCATCAAAGGTGTTGCGGGCTATGACTTAACCGCGCTCATGGTTGGTAGCGAAGGCACGCTCGGGATTGTGACCAAGGCCAGACTTCGGCTACGCCCAATTCCGACTCCTGCAGCAACAGCAGTGGCGGTCTTTGCGGGTATCGCTGAGGCAGGACAGGCGGCCGCGGACATCATGCGGGTGCTCACACCGAGCATGCTCGAAGTCATGGACCGCGTATCAATTACAGCCGTGGAGCAATGGCGGCCCATGGGTCTTGACACCACTGCCGAGGCGATTTTGTTGGCTCAGGTGGACACCCCGGGTGATGCAGGGCGCAAAGAAGTCGAATCATTGCTCGAAATGTGCTCCCGAGCGGGCGCGGTTGAGGTGTATCAATCCGAGGATCCCGCCGAGGCGGAGATGCTCTTGGGCGCTCGTCGCATGATTATTCCGGCCCTCGAGGCCCAGGGTGACTGGTTATTGGACGACGTCGCGGTACCGAGATCTGAATTAGCGCGCGCCATGCGTGAATTCGCGGAAATTGGGCAGCGCAATGACGTACTCATTGCAACATTCGGTCATGCCGGCGACGGAAATCTGCATCCGACAATCGTCACTCCGCGGGGTGATTCGGATGCCGCCGAACGGGCCATGAAAGCTTTTACGGAGATCCTTGATGTCAGTCTTGCCTGCGGCGGCACTGTCACGGGTGAACACGGGGTTGGCTCCCTCAAGCAATATGAGCTATTCAGGGAACTTGATGAGCCCGCGCGTGATCTGCATGTACGCATCAAACAAGCATGGGATCCGCTCGGGATTCTCAACCCCGGAAAATCATTGCCCCGCTGGTAGTAATAAAATACCCCCTGGGGTATACTCGTCACACGTTTTCTGGAAATAAAGGAGATAAAAATGTGTAGTCCTGCACCCTGTAATGCCTGTGGCAAAGTCACGTGGTCCGGCTGCGGTGAACACGCCAGCGAAGTGATGGCCAGCATCCCCGAACCACAACGCTGCACTTGCCACTAATTGGCGCATCGTTAAGTAATACTTGCCCACATGATGGGTGATCCAGGGCCATGCCCCGCATGTGAACAAAATGATCTGGAACGACGCGGTGGCAAGGATTTTTGCACCAAGTGCTATTACATCCAGCCATGTTGTGATGGAGGAATTTGTGAGTAACCGAGGTCAGATTCTCGTGTACGGGGCTGATTGGTGTGGCGACTGCCTACGAACCAAAACACAACTCACCAGCCTTGGCATTGACTTTGATTACCTCGACACCAGCGCTGATAATTCCGAAAGGGAAAATGCAATAGAAATCAGTGGCGTCCCATCAATTCCTGTTGTTGTGTTTCCTGATGGAACACATTTTGTTGAACCATCAAATGCTGAAGTTGAAACTAAGTTACGTTCCCTGCAATTGATTAATTAATCCACATGTGATTGAGTCACATCATGCATTTCGCAAGAATCAAAGTACTGGCTATTTTTACAATCCTTCTCCTCGGAATCGGTTTCACACCCGCATCTGCTGGTGACACCGATCTCATGAGTGGCGGAAACCCTCCGGGTGGGTGGACCGTTGCACCCGAGGTTTATTACGAAATGTTTGGTTCCCTCGGCACCAATTCACCACAGGGCACCGTTGTTTCCGATTCAGGGTTTCGTCCCTACCCGCATGGTTTTCCCATACCTAACTGGGGTGACAGAGAGAGTTTCATCGAATCCCAACTGATCTATGGCACACCCGGCCGACTCTCACTGCAAAGCCTTCAATCCGGCAAAGTCCAGTCACCGACAACACTCAACTCCTTGAGTTTACGTCGCATGTTCGGTGATGGCGTGTGCCGAAATGTGAAGGCAATTGACCCGAAAACGGGATCCTGTGAATTGATTTTTGGCGCCGAACTCCTCGTTGACATGATCGAAACCTCTGCTGAGGGCGGGCACTGCTTTGGCATGGCGGTTGTCGCTGCTGCCCTGTACAACGGGCAACTACCCGCAAATCAAGTTGGTGCTTCTGGCCTCGGCATTAACGCCGCAAACCAAATGGGACAACCAGCAGTTCAATCAATTACTCGACTTTATGGAACTCAACTTTTTGACCCTGCAATCAAGAGTGCATTCATGGCGGATAAAGCACCTTCAGAAATCTTGCAAACTCTCATCGCAGACCTGCAAGGTGGGACAGTTCCCTATGTTCTCTCGTTCATCGGTAGCGATGGTGGACACGCGGTAACACCATTTGCGATCCTGGATCGTGGTAATGGTTTATTTGACATTGCGGTCTATGACAACAACTTCCCCATGAGAGCACGCGCCGTCACCGTTGACACAGTTGCGGAGACATTTACTTACCGGTCATCTCTGAATCCAAGTACGCCCGGTATTGAATGGAGTACTCAAAACGACAGTGTCCTTGGACTGGTTCCCATTGATCTAACCCTCAAAACTCAATCGTGTCCCGTATGTCTTGGACCCGATCAAGGAACACTTGTAGCCCTGACATCCATCAATGAGGACAACGATGGGCAAATCGGCTTGAGGCTCGTCGGCCAAGATGGTCAACCACTTGATTCAAGTCTTTATTCGGTCAACAGTCCATTAAATCCCCCAGGAGAAGACCAAGTTTCCCAGCCCATCATCACGGTAAAACCTGGTGTCGAGTTTGGTGTTGTACTAGTAGTGGGGAAACTCGCTAGTGCGCAGCCGATGGAGATTTACGCTATGTCTAATGGACAGTCGCAATACACACTGATTGATGAGTTGAAAAGCAACAGCATCAACACCTTGGGTGTTGGAAAGGATGGCACGACAATTTTTGTGTCAAGCAAGGTTTCTTCGCCTCGCATCCTGCAACTCTCGGACCAACCAAAGGCTAGTTTTGACGTCAACGGCCATCCACTACTGCTCCCACCCGAAGTTACCGCTTTTCAGGAATGGAATTACAAAAAGGACCGAGTTGAATACAGTTCCAACGCAATGAAGTCTCTCGTCTGGAATATTCAAATTGGCGAACTAGACATGAACGGTGCGAGTGATTTCGTTGGCCTAAAAGTGAAGGTCCCTGCTGGTGGGAAACTCGTTGTTGATTACTCCAGGGTTTCCAAGTCATCCCCACCACAGGCATGGGTGCAATCAGCCTCGGGCCAGCGAACGAATATCACCTTGGAACTGGTAACTGAACAACTGATCGATACCTACCGCGACCAACTGTACGAACTCGTTGGACCGAATTAGGGCAACTAAAGACTTAAGTGATTCACCAGGTATAGCCTTCGCCCAACTACTTGAAAGTGGGCCTCATGTCACCTGAAATTTCACGTCGGGGATTTATTGCTGGAACTGCGGCGGGAGCAGTGGCTGCCGGTGTCACTGCATCAACTGGCTCCGCAATGGCTGCGCAATCTGCACCAACGCGCAGAGGAACAGCACGTGCGGGTGCGCCCAATATCATTCTTATTTTGGTGGACGAAATGCGATTCCCCATGACATTCCCGGCCGGAGTTAAAACTCCCGAACAATTCCTGGAGAAATTCATGCCGAATCTCGGCAAACTCTGGAAACGCGGCGTGAAGTTCAGCAACCACTACACCGCCGGCACCGCATGTAGTCCTGCGCGTGCGTGCCTTGTTACGGGTCTCTACCCGCATCAGAACTGGTGTCTACAAACTCGCAAAGGAAATCTGCCGGGATCCAATGGCCCAAATGCTCCTGCGCTGCAACGTGATTTTCCCACCTATGGAAAGCTCATGCGCCAGGCCGGATACCGCACTCCCTATGTGGGAAAGTGGCATTTGTCCAATGCCCCGGGCGCCGACACTGATCCCAAGGCTCCTTACTACCTGAGTCAATACGGGTTCGAGGGTTTGACCATGCCCGACCCGATTGGCACCAATGGCCAAGGAACTTATGACGATGGAAACATTGCCAATCAAGCAATTACTTGGCTTGAGGGTCAAAAGAAGGAGAATGATCCGTTCTGTCTGACTGTGAGTTTTGTGAATCCGCACGATAAGGAATTCTTTTGGAGTGGAACGGAAGCAGACCTTTATAAAAATATTTTCACGACCGCAGGTGACACACCGACGGTTTCCTATGACGCGGCACCACCACTGGATGTTCCCAAGGATTACGGCTATCCAGCTCTCCCACCCAACTGGGAGTCAACAAAGAAGTTGACCGACGATAAACCCGATTATCAAATCATGGCTCGTAACTTCACTGACTTGATGTGGGGCGGAATTTCCGATGATCCCACTCAGTTAACCGAGTTCACAATGGAGGATTACCCATCATTGCCCGGTGCTGTTCTGGCGAAAGCACCATTTCCTTATTGGTCAAAATCACTTGATAGCTACACCCAGGTGCTCAACTTCGTTGACCAACATATTGGTGCTGTCGTTCGGGCAATTCCAGCGGACATCCGTGACAACACGGTGATCATCATGACCGCCGATCATGGTGATTACGCCAGTGCTCATGGTTTTGCATCCAACAAAGTTGCGTCCATGTATGAGGAAGCCGTAAATGTTCCATTAATTGTGGTGGACCCTCGTGAGCGTTTCACCGGAGATATTGACAAAGTGCGTCACCAGTTGACATCCAGTGTTGACATCCTTCCCATGCTCGCCACGATCGCCCATGGCGACCAAGAATGGATGAAAGGTGCCTACGCGGACACCTACGACGAGCGGCTAAACATGTTGCCACTGCTTAAATCATCCAAGGCAAAAGGTCGAGACCACGTTGTGATGGCATCGGATGAATGGATTCCCAAGTATTACGACTACAACAATTCACCCCGCCACATTCTTGGGATCCGAACCCCTGAGACCAAACTCGCCGCGTACTCCTTCTGGAACTCAGCGGGCTTCATGGACCGGAGCAATGTGCAGTTGGAGTCTTATGACTACAAAACAGGTTTGGGTCGGCTCGAGTTAGACAACCAACATGCTGACTCTGGCAAGGATCAGGAACTTGCCAAGAAGCTTATGGGCAAATACAACATCGCTCAGATGCAGGCACCACTTCCACCTAAATACCGAGCAGCACAAGCACGGGGCAAAGCCCAATATCTTGCCTACATTGCTCTGCTTGACAGTTTGAACCCCGATGGGTCAAGCAATATGCAAAGCCCCGACTGGGTTGGGAACTATCTGCACCTGGGATAAGTACATTCCTAAGACCATGAGAAGGTGCGATCATGAAAAGAATTGCTTCGGCCTTCGTTGGTTTCGTTCTTCTTGGAGCGGGCGTGGTTTCTGCACCATCAAGCTTTGCTGCTCCTGAACCACCCACAATTCTTAGTGCTTCCTGGGGGCTCAATAACGGCACCGGGTGCCCCAATGGCGTCAAGGGACTCGACAACATTCCAACTACTTTTAATTGGTTCATTCAAACGTCATCAATTGACGTCACAGACTTTGTCATCACTCGTGATGACGGTACGACAACGAATCCGGTGTGCGCGCTGCAATTCCCGCCGAACGAACGCAACGAGCACCAGACGGTCAATCTCATCGGTGACTTCGGCGACCCTGCTGGCGTTCGTCCTGTGACAGTGACGGTGGTCGGTGAACTACAAGGTCACCCAATTACCCAAAAGAGGTGGCGAGCGATAGCCCCTGGGCTCTCCCATTCTGTCGATCAAATTGAGGGTGGGCCATACATGGTGGATTCATGGATGCTCACCAAAGCCGATCTCAAAGGTGATCGCAATCGTTGCACCGTCGGAAAAAATTCAGCACGTGTTGTGTGGTCGAACGGATTGACCGCCTACCCGGATGGCAGTGAAATTGGAACGTCGGTGGTCAACTCCTACCGAGCCTATTTTGCACTTCCATCGGGGAAAGTAATTCGCGTGAAACCTTTGGCAGTCGCTGACCTCGCTGATCATTCAAAAACCGCCAACGATGACAACATGCATGACCTGTGCCTACCTGCGCTACCTAAAGGGGCCGTACTCAACGCCGTCACAATTGGTGCCAATCAAATACAGGATCCAAACGGAGACCCCAATGAGAAGCAGAAGTTGACCCGCTGAGTCTGGCCTGTTGAGTCTGGCCCGATCAAGCAGCGCATCTCTGCGAGATCACAGTAAGTGGAGGTGCGGCTAACCCGACGGCACTGCAAGGGGTAGTGAATGACACTTTCAACCTCCCAAACAGTCAATGCGCAGGTGTAACCATTGTTCTTCAGTACGGAATAGGCACCTTCAACTCCGGCGGTGGGACACCTTGTTTAGCAACAAAGAAGGCTCCCCCTCACCAAAGTGTGAGAGGGAGCCTTCTTCTTTGGTGCGCGAGGGGGGAGTTGAACCCCCACACCCTTTCGAGTACACGGACCTGAACCGTGCGCGTCTGCCTATTCCGCCACTCGCGCTTTGCCCCTCTGCGGGAGCGAGCCAAGGCTACAGGCTCAAGTCTTTAACAGTGAAGGGGTCTGGTCCTGCACACACGTATATAGGTGCACGGGAACGGTGCTTCAAGCAAGTAACATCACTACGTGGGTATTTTGGAACGATTCGAGGATTCACTCGACCGGATGGTCAGTGGTGCCTTCGCCCGGGCTTTCAAAGCTGAGGTCCAGCCTGTTGAAATTGCTTCGGCCTTGCAGAGGGAAATCGATGATCGCGCCGCGGTGATTGATCGGGATCGAACAGTGGTGCCCAATATCTTCCATGTTGAACTCTCATCCCACGATTTCCGTCGTTTGGCTGTGTTTAAGGATGCTCTGTGCACGGAATTGGCCACTTTGGTCAAGGATTACTCGGGAGAACAGCGCTACACCCTCCTCGGAGCTCCCACGGTCACACTGGGTGAGGATGATGCACTTGAAACTGGGATATTCCGGGTTCGGTCTGAGGCCCGAGCTGAAGTGAGTGCCTCTGGTGGGGGCACACCCGCCGTTGCTGGTCAGGCCCGCTTGGAGGCAGGTGGTTCGGCCTATCCACTCGTTCGTGCCATTACCCGCTTGGGCCGTGGCACGGATGTTGATATCCGAGTTGAGGACCCTGGCGCTTCACGCAATCACTGTGAAATTGTTCTGGGCCAAACCGTCTATTTGCGGGACCTCGGCTCCACCAACGGTACATTCCTTGATGGCGAGCGTGTCACAGAAATACCTTTATATGACGGAGCCGTTGTTCACATTGGGGCAACAGCCTTGGTTTTCCGGAGCGGATGAGTCGTGTCTGAGCTCGCGCTCACAATTGTTCGCCTCGCATTCCTTGGTTTGCTTTGGGCATTCGTGCTCGGCACCGTAATTGTTTTGCGCCGCGACATACGCCAACCAGCCGATGCTTCGACAGCATCGCGCGCGTCCAAAGGTTCAAAAAAGCGAACACCCAAAGCACCAAAACCCCCTCGAGTTTCGCGTAAACAAAAAGTTCGCGGAACAAAGTTAGTTGTGATCGATGGCCCATTAGTGGGAACTGTTGTTCCACTCGAAGGTCAACAGGTCACTATCGGGCGGGCGCCGGACTCAACAATCGTCATTGACGATGACTACGCGTCGAGCCGTCACACGCGCATTTATGAGTCAGAAGGCTCGTGGGTCGTTGAAGATCTCGGATCAACCAATGGCACCTGGATTGATCGAGTTCGAATCACCACACCAACAGTCTTGCCAGTGGGAGCACCGCTGCGCATTGGTCGAAGCACGATGCAGATTCAGAAGTAGGTGATTCGACATGGCAGCATCCCTTGGTTTGAGATACGCGGCTAAAAGTGATGTTGGATTGGTGCGCCAAGGTAATGAGGATTCGGGTTATGTCGGTCCTCGCCTACTCTTGGTTGCTGATGGCATGGGTGGACATGCCGCAGGAGAGCTCGCGTCATCGCTTGCAATAGCAACAGTTGCTGACCTAGATGTTCATCCGCCAACAAATGCTGATGTTCTCACTTCACTTGCTGAGGCGATTGACAATGTTGGTGATGCAATTGGTGAGTTGATCGCAGACGATCCTGATCTCACCGGAATGGGAACGACAATCACGGGTTTGTATTGGTTGGGTGGACGCATTGCTGTTGTTCACGTTGGTGATTCACGCGCATACCTCTTTCGCGACAATGAACTCATTCAACTCACACACGACCACACCTATGTCCAAACACTTGTTGACTCAGGTCGTATCACTGAAGAAGAAGCATCTGTGCATCCACGTAGATCACTTTTGATGCGCGCACTTGATGGCATGAATCCGGTTGAAGCAGATTTGTCCGTGCGCGAAGCGCGCTCCGGTGATCGTTTTCTTCTCTGCTCTGATGGCCTTTCGGGGGTGGTTCGAGACACAGAGATCGCAGATCTGTTGAGTACAGGAGAGCCAACTGGTGTGGTCACACGTTTGGTTGATCTCGCATTGGAGCGCGGCGCACCCGATAACGTCACCGTTGTCGTCGCCGACGTCGTTGAACGACCTGCGGATGAAGAGCTACCCCTAACTCCACCAGTCGTTGTCGGTGCAGCGGGCGAACCACGTGTACGCCTTCAGCTGCCTAACACCCGATTCCCTGATGACGCCCAGCCTGATCCTGATAGACCCGATGCCCCAGCGCCCATTGACGGTGGACCTGAAACAGCGCCGCAGATATTGATCGATTCTGAACTAATCGTTCCCGCCGCTGAGCAGGCTCGTTATGACGCCGAAGCTGCCGACATTGCGCGAGCTGACAAGAAAAGTAAGCGCCGCAAAGTAATTGGGGTTGTCGGAGGAATCCTTGTAGTTGCTGCAATCACTGCAGGAACCCTTTTTGGGATACAAAGTTGGGTTACCTCGCAGTGGTATGTCTCCATTAATGGCAGCGCTGGGACTGGAACAGTTGCCATCTATAACGGTGTGCAAGGTTCCTTGGCTGGCATCAAGCTCTCCGGTATCGACACAGACTCTGGACTAATGGTCGGATCCCTGCCACTTTTTGATCAAGAGTTGGTGAGTAAAGGGATCCCCGCCGCAAGTTACGAAGACGCCCAAAGAATTGTGGCTGAACTCCAGTCCCGTGCTGCCGAATGCCAAGCACTCATCCCGCCACAAGGGTGCCCGGGGAGTTTGCAGTGATCAAGAAACGTCGCAATACCGAACTTGCCTTGCTCATTTTCGCGTGGCTGCTCGGGGTACTTGGCACATTACAGGTGGGTTGGGCCACGGGTGAAGGAACTCCTCCCCGACTATGGATCACCGCTGGTGCTGTTGCGGCTGTCGCACTGGTCATGCATACGGTCGTACGAATACGGGCACCCTATGCCGATCCAATCATGTTGCCAGTTGGAACGCTTTTAACAATTCTTGGGCTCATAATGATTTATCGCCTCGACGTTGCTGATGCTCGACGTGCACAACTCAATAAATCCCCGATACCCACACCTGATGTCTACTCTCAATTAACCTGGTTCGCTATCGCGGGAATTCTGTTTTGCGCAGTATTTATTTTGCTGCGTGATCACCGACGCCTGCAGCGCTACACATTCACCTTTGGTCTCATTGGCCTGATTCTCATGGTGCTGCCCCTAGCCCCAATCATTGGAACAACGGTCAATGGTGCGACATTGTGGGTGCGATTTGGTGGCCTCCAGTTCCAGCCGGCAGAAATCGCAAAAATCCTTATAACAATCTTCTTCGCGGGCTATCTGGTCAAGACCCGAGACTCCCTTGCACTCGTTCGCACCAAGGTATTGGGTGTTGGCCTCCCCAGGCCCAAAGATCTTGGTCCGATTGTGGTTGCCTGGTTCATTTCACTGGGAGTACTTATTTTTCAGCGTGACCTGGGGACTTCACTTCTGTTCTTTGGTCTATTCGTATCCATGCTTTACATTGCCACGCAGCGCAGGTCGTGGCTGATCATTGGATTCGTGTTATTCGTTGGTGGTGCTTATTTTGCCTACTCGAACTTTGCACACGTCGAAGCACGAGTCACCGTGTGGCTTGATCCGTGGACTTACTCCGATACAACGGGCTACCAAATCGTTCAATCACTTTATGGCTTGGCAAACGGCGGGATCCTGGGCGCGGGACTCGGTCAAGGGTTCCCGAACCTTGTTCCATTTGCCAGCACCGACTTCATTGTTTCGGCATTGGGTGAGGAACTTGGTATCACGGGTGTTTTCGCGATTCTCATGCTTTACGCACTCTTGATTGAGCGTGGTTTCCGAGTTGCAATCACGTGCCGTGATGGCTTTGGCCAACTACTCGCAGCTGGACTTTCCATTACCTTGGCTCTCCAGGTCTTCGTCATTATCGGTGGAGTCACCGGTCTGATTCCATTGACAGGACTCACAACACCATTTCTGTCCTATGGAGGATCCTCACTCATTGCCAACTGGGTGATCGTGGCCCTCTTGCTCCGAATCTCTGACCGCTCACGCCGACCTGATACATCGCAAATATCCCCTGACGATGCCATGACTCAGGTGGTCAGTCGTGTCTAGACAGATTCGTCGGTTGAGTTTCGTCTTTGGGTTGCTCCTTATTGCATTGTTGGTCAATGCGACGCTCATTCAAGTTATTAATGCACGTGACTACCGTGACCGTCCTGGTAACCAACGAATTTTGCTGGCCGAGTACGACCGTGAGCGCGGCCCCATTTTGGTTGCATCAGATCCTGTCGCACGTTCGGTCGAAACAGGTAACACGTTGACTTACATACGTGAATACAACAACGGACCACTGTATGCACCTGTGACTGGGTTTTACTCCCTTGTTTATGGAGCCACGGGTTTGGAGCGCACCGAAAACCGGATACTCAACGGTAAAGCAGATATTTTCACAGTTGACCGAATTCAGCAGTTGGTCTCGGGGCGACAGCCAGTTGGTGGCGCAGTCACCACCACCATCGATGCTGCAGCTCAACGTGCCGCTTTCAAGGGCCTCAAAGGTAAACGTGGTGCCGTTGTCGCAATCGAGCCTGCAACGGGACGAATTCTGGCCTCCGTCCAAATGCCATCCTTCGATCCCAATCGCCTTTCCAGTCACAACCCTGCTGATATTCGCGAGTACTACGCGGAATTAGAAGCCGACCCACAAAAGCCATTGCTCAACCGTCCTGTTGTGTCCCTCAACCCACCCGGATCAACATTCAAGGTTGTCACCGCCGCCGCTGCATTAGCCTCGGGGCGCTTCACCGCAGATTCGATCTTGCCTGGTCCAAAGGCGTATCAATTGCCCAACTCCACCAAGAAACTCCGCAATTGGAACGGTCGTGAATGTGGTCCCGGTGGCAAAGTAACGCTCGAACAGGCGCTGGCTATTTCTTGCAATACCGCGTTTGCGTGGCTGGGCAATGAACTTGGAGCCTCGGCAATTCGAACACAGGCAGATGCCTTTGGTTTTGACCACAGTTTTGAAATTCCTTTACGTGCGGCAACCTCCTTGTTCCCCGCGGATCCCGATGCGCCGCAAACGGCACTCTCAGCAATTGGTCAGTTTGATGTTCGAGCAACGGCATTACAAATGGCTATGGTGGCTGCAGCAATAGGGAACAGTGGGCGAACCATGAATCCTTATCTCGTGCAAGAAATTCGTGGGCCCGATCTCTCAATCCTTCAAACAACAGAGCCCACTCAATACGCCGACGCCATGAAGCCGAGTGATTCCCTTTCGCTAACAGACATGATGGTCAATGTTGTTCAGAATGGAACTGGATCAAACGCCCAGATATCTGGCATCAGGGTAGCTGGCAAGACTGGGACCGCTCAAACTGGAAATGACTCGCCATCGGTCGCTTGGTTTATCTCATTTGCCCCCGCGGCGGCACCCAAGGTTGCGGTTGCTGTTGTGATTGAAGAATCAGGAGCACCTGAGGTCAGCGGTAACGGTTTGGCTGCCCCTATTGCCAAGGCTGTGATGGAGGCAGTACTCCGGCAATAGATCCGAGGCTGTGCTGCGACGATAACGAGTGAAAAGCACGTACTATGCAGGATAAAGATCACGAGTAATAAATAGTTAGGTGGCAGAGTGAACGAGGGTGAGAGCGCACGCATGCTTGGCGACCGCTACGAAATCGGTGAAGTCATCGGTCGTGGCGGCATGGCTGAGGTGCATGAAGGGCGTGACCTTCGACTTGGTCGCCGTGTTGCCATCAAGATTTTGCGTCCCGATCTTGCCAAGGATCCTGCCTTCCAGGCTCGGTTCCGCCGTGAGGCACAAAGCGCTGCATCACTGAATCACCCCAACATTGTTGCGGTCTACGACACCGGCCAAGACACATTGCAGCCTGAAGGCGCTGAGGGTCAACCTGAGGTTGTTGTTCCATACATCGTCATGGAGTACGTCGATGGAATGACATTGCGGCAACTACTTGCCTCTGGTCGCAGACTTCTTCCCGAGCGGGCACTTGAAATAACCGCAGGAATTCTGTCGGCATTGGATTACGCCCACCGCCACGGAATCGTTCACCGAGACATCAAGCCAGCGAACGTCATGCTTACCCGCACGGGAGACGTCAAAGTCATGGACTTCGGCATTGCTCGAGCAATCAATGATGCAGGTTCAACCATGACTTCGGCGTCAGCTGTCATGGGCACTGCGCAATACCTATCCCCCGAACAAGCGCGCGGTGAAGTTGTTGATGCTCGGAGCGACCTCTACTCCACGGGTGTTCTACTTTTTGAGTTACTCACGGGACGCCCACCATTCACCGGTGATTCAGCGGTTGCAATTGCCTACCAACATGTCAGTGAAATGCCGGCATCCCCATCACAGATTGATCCTGGCGTGTCACCTGAGATCGATGCGGTTGTTTTGCGTGCGTTGGCCAAGCGTGCCGACGATCGTTACCAGAGTGCTAGTGACTTCCGCGCTGATGTTGAGCGGGCAATTGCCGGGTCCCCTGTAACCGCAGCGGTGCCAACAATCGTTGCTGATCAAACAGCCATGATGACTCCATTGGATGCATCCGGTGTTGAGAATTCTCGGCCTGCGGCAAAGAAGAAGCGCTCCAAGAACAGCGGGATTTTCTGGGTGTTGAGTTTGATTGCCATTGCGGCGGCAATCATCGGTGCTGTCGCTATTGGTCGTTTCCTCGTGGGTGACCAAGGCGGAACTGTTGTCACGGTTCCAAGCCTGGATGGTTTGACCATTGAGCAAGCTCAGGAGACCCTCGCGGAATACGAACTGCGCATTGGTGCTCAAACACCGGAGATCTCTGAACGACCTGAAGGCACAATCATTGCGCAGCAGCCTGCTGCGGGTGAATCCATTGAGCAAGGCCAAGCGGTGAACGTCACCGTTTCGACCGGTCGAGAACAGTCCACTGTTCCACAACTTGTTGGGCTCACAACCTTAGATGACGTCCGAGTCGCTTTAGCCGACTTTGGCTTAGTGCTCGGAGCAATCACAGAAGAGGACTCCAATCAACCTGCGGGCTACGTCCTCTCACAAGATCCGGGTGAAGGGACTCAGGTCGCTGCAGGCAGTTCGGTCAATATCGCTATTTCATCCGGTTTGGTTGAAGTGCCCGACGTGACAGGAGCCACTGAGGCTCAAGCGCGCAGTGACCTAGCCCAAGCCGGTTTTGAAGTTCAAGTTGTGGAACAGGAATCACTCATCACGCCGCCCGGAACCGTGCTCGCACAATCACCACAGCCCGGAACGCAACTTGTTCGCGGATCATTGGTCACCATCACTGTTGCGACAGCGGCTCCAACTCCCGAGCCCACACTGGAACCCACGCCTGAGCCCACACCCACTGACACGGTTACCCCTGATCCCACCCCGACGGAGCCTGTTGCCCCCGATCCCACGGATATTCCACAACCGTCGGTCTCTGAAGCGCCATAAATAATTTACCGGTGGTGCTGGTTCACACTGTTATTGGCACAATTCCTTTAAGGTTTTCCAGAGCCTCCGGGTAACCACAGTCAGCCAGCCAATTAGCAAGCATTTCGTGGCCACCTTCAGTTAAGACAGACTCTGGGTGAAATTGAACCCCTTCAATGGGGAGTTCCCTGTGACGCAAACTCATGATGACACCCGAATCGGTTGTTCCGGTTACTTCAAGGACATCAGGGACAGTGTCAGGGTTGAGTGCAAGTGAGTGATACCGCGTTGCCGTGAACTCCGCCGGTAATGTTCGCAAAATACCAACTTGTGTGTGGTGCACCTGAGATGTCTTCCCATGTAGCAATTCCGGGGCGCGATGAATTTCCCCACCGAAGGCTTCAGCGATTACCTGATGTCCGAGACACACACCAAAGATCGGGACCCTTCCGTGTGTTTCGCGAACAACGTCAAGACAAATACCTGCGGTCTGTGGTGACCCTGGTCCAGGTGAGATCAATACACCGTCGTAGTCGAGGCAATCCGCAACAGTGACCTCGTCGTTGCGTTTAACGGTCACATCCGCGCCAAGTTGCGCCAAGTACTGCACGAGGTTGAACACAAATGAGTCGTAATTGTCGATCACCAGGATTCGAGCCATGACCACATTGTGGAGTATGGCAGGCTAGGGTCTGTTAGGCGAGGTTCAAGTAATCGATCAAAGGGAGTCCACGGTGCCAGAGTCAAAGCGTCGCAAGAAGGCAGCTTTCACCCCACCCCCATCCAAGGGTGAGCGCAAAGTGGCCAAGATCGGGTCACCCAATTGGCTTGCCCCCACCATGGTGGGGTGCTTCGTCTTCGGTCTTGCCTATCTCGTCGTCTTCTACATCGCCGGCCGTGACATCCCCTTCATGAACTCTGTCGGTGGTGACCTGAATGCACTGGTCAATGTCGGCATCGGGTTTGGATTCATCATGGTGGGCTTCGGGCTCGCCACCCGGTGGAAATAGGGCTCTTTCCCTCCACCTGTGGACAACCTGCGCGTGTTGTCCACAGAGTTATCCCCAGTTGTGGAGAACTACATGCATGTAAGTTTTAGATTGAGAACAGGAAAATCGCAATGACGCAGACCTCCAGTGCCGCGTGGCCGGGCTACTTGCATCGGGTTCGCTACTCCGAGGTTGACCCACAAAGCATTGTGTTCAATTCCCGGTACCTTGAATTTTTTGACGCCGCCATGACGGAGTTCTACCGGGCAATTGGATTCTCCCCCCAAGGCATCGTTGAGGTCGGTTTTGACCCCGTTCTCATGAAGGTGGAGATTCAATATCACAGTTCAGCAGTGATCGATGATCTACTGCGTATTGGGGTTGAATGCTCCCGAATTGGTAACAGCAGCATGGACCTGGATTTCACGGTGAAGCGGGAAGTTGATTCACAACTCATGGCAACAGGAAAAATTACCTATGTCAACATTGACCAGGTGACCAGGAAATCTGTTGCAATACCCGCAGAAATTAGAGCAGCTCTAAAATCGTAGCGTTGGCCATTCCGCCACCCTCACACATTGTTTGCAATCCATACTTGATGTTATTGCGCTTCATGTGATGCAACATGGTCGTCATAATGCGTGCACCCGATGCACCGAGAGGGTGGCCCAATGCAATTGCTCCACCATTCGGATTCATGAGCGCATGGTCTGCACCTGTGTCCTTGAGCCAGGCACCTACAACTGAGGCAAATGCTTCATTGACCTCAAACGTCCCAATGTCACTCAGACTCAGCCCCGACTTCTTGAGAACCTTTTCAGTTGCCGGAATTGGTCCAGTCAACATGATCACGGGATCAACACCGGCCATCACATTGGTGTGCACCCGTGCAATGGGTGTGAGCCCCAACTCTTGTGCGCGCTGACTTGTCATCACCAGGAGTGCTGCGGAGCCATCGGAAATTTGCGATGCATTACCAGCGGTCACAACACCCTCCGGATTAAATGCTGGCTTCAGTGCTGACAGTGACTCAACAGTCGTTGTCGGTCTAATACCTTGATCTGAGTCAACACCATTGATCGCGGTGATCTCCGCATCAAAGAGTCCAGCCTGAGCTGCTGCTGCAGCGCGTTGCTGTGACGTGGCAGCGAGTTCATCGAGTCTTTCACGTGACAATCCCCATTGTTCAGCGATCATTTCAGCACTGATTCCCTGCGGGACCAAACCTGGGTATTGCCTGATCATTTCGGGGCTAAACGGTCCATCACCACCTGACATGTTGGTGAACATGGGTACGCGGGACATGGATTCAACCCCACCTGCAATTACAACATCTGCGTTGCCACTGATGACAGATGCCGCAGCAAATGCAACGGCCTGCTGGCTCGACCCACATTGCCGGTCAATGCTGACACCTGGGACATTAACTGGGAAACCTGCCGCTAATGCCGAGTTGCGCGCGACGTTGGCGCTTTGCTCACCCACCTGTCCGACGCATCCCCAGTAGACATCGTCAATGTCTGCTGGATCGATCCCCACCCGTTCAACCAATGCTTTGAGGGCATGGGCTGACAGATCGACTGGATGGATACCGCTAAGGGTGCCTTTCTCAGGCTTACCAATTCCAACAGGTGTGCGGACAGATTCAACAATGACGGCATCTCTCA
>JAFMDS010000053.1 GCA_017857175.1 Candidatus Nanopelagicales bacterium
CAGGTCTTCATCTCGGTGCTCGCTGTGATCAATATCGTGTTTGGCTTCTTCAGCCTTGGCCACGGTGGCTTTGTCCAGGTGCTTCTTGGTCTTATCGTGGTACTGATCGTCAACACCAATCATGCAAAGCAGTGGTTCACGCAGGCGCCGTAACCTTCCAAATTGCCGGCTTCATGGTTGGCACTGTGATTCGTTTGAGGGTGCTCTCGGTTACGGGAGCACCCTCATTCAATCTAGTTGTGTGACTAGAGTGACGCAAAGTTATCCATGGGATTCATGGGTCAGAATTTATTGAAAAAATTTTTGAAAACATGTTGCATGTGCTGGACTTTTGAGAATAGTGTTCTGCTATCGCACCGCAAGGAGCGAGTCGGACAGGGAAACGCAGTCAGACGAAGAAGCAGACCGCAAGGAATGCGACTGAGGGTCTTGGAATGTTGACAAGGCAGATTGCGGGAAATTGTTCGAGGGAAGCATTGGGCCTTACGGTGGTCAGGGAAACCTGGACATGAGCGCGGCGCACAACATTGGTGTCAGCGCCCTGAGAAATCAGGCGGCAGGCTAGCGGCCCACGGTGAAGGCCCCTCAAACTCATACTTTGAGGGGCCTTCCTCTATTTATACCGATAAATTGCGCAAATTGAGCACACCGCCACGCCCTACAGAATGGTCAAATGCGGTTTAATCCGTGATTTCTTTGTTGAACTCGGTGTAGTCCATTCATAAGTGAATGTGCAATAGATACTTCAGCATTTCTTGTCCCGAGTGCCGAAGTTAGCAGCGCCAACGTCCCCCAGACCAGTGGGAAGCGCCAGAACCGGTTGATTCCCAGTTGTAAATTGTGCTGAAAGCTGCATCTTGATAGTAGCGGGGCCATTGATTGGGAGGCGTCTTTCGAAGTTCAGTCAGAATCTTCTTTGCGTCTGATGTTCCAAGTAGTTTCTTGTGTTCATCAAGCATCATCCATGTCGCACCCTGTGCAAGCTCTTGAGACATTTGGTAGGCGCCAAAATATTTGTTGCCGCCACCACCGCGCACTTCATAGTGTCCTTCGCTTTCGCGCTTCACAATACATTTGCGCTTCTGTTCAATATTGGGTTTGAAAAATTTACCGCGGTACAAACTTGGTTCCACGCCCAAGACATCCAAAGTGGCCTCTGAATGAAGCGTAAAGTTCCCAAACTTCTTTTGCTCTCTCGCGGCGACATTCACTGTAACCACAGAGCGTGGTGATGCTATGAGCCAGGAAGTAGACACATTCAATTTTGATTTATTAACTGGCTTGATGCGAGAAGGCTGGCTATAGGCCTGGGGTTGCGCAAGTGCGACGGATGGGAGCACCGCCTGACCTGCACCCAAAACGGCAACGGCGATCACGCTAAAAAGACGGATTGAATTCATTATTCCTTCGCATGCGGGGGCACTCGCCCAACGCTGGTGGCTCGGATCGTTGCGCTATCAACCTCTGTATGTTGAAGTGCGCTCACCAAGAAGTCGAGGGCTGGCAACGAGTCTCACGTCTTCCAGCTGATTCCAGCGACTGCTTCCGTCAGTGCAGTTCTGCACATTTCACGTCAGTGAGATGGGCTTTTACATGGCCTGACAGGTGCCACAAAGTCTTAACTTGACGGTCAGTCAAACATAGAAATCTAATGACTACCACGATGGAAACGGATATTTCGGGCTTTTTACCTGTGACATACATCCCATAATTTTGAGATATTTCTGCGACATAGGGGAAATTCCCCTAAAAGCGGATCCCAGCGCCCTAGTTCAATTCGTGCAACCCAGACCACGCGAGGTACGCGGTGAGCGCCAGAAAAACAACCCCCATGATGGTGAATTGATGGGTCATGGTGAATTCGTAGGTTGCTCGGAGGTATTTCTTACCACGTGTTCCAAGAATGCTCCGCAATGCAGGGGGAACCAAAAGTGGTGAGAGAGCCAATGCGAAAAGAAGACCTGAAACACCGAATTTGTATGGCCAGGGCACGTCAGCAACGGCGATGTCGTGCATGGCTGGGATGATCAGAACGAATGAGGAAAAATCTTTGATACTCAATAAGAATGTTATACCGAAAAACTCAACGGGTCGTGCATGCGAGACCCTGCGTTCAACATCGTTGCGCACGCGAAGTTGAAGTTGGGGGTGCGGTATGAAGAAATAGACCGCACCGGCGCCAATGAACATTGCGGCAGCTAAACGCAAAATGCCACTAAGGACATCGGTGCCTTCTGGATTTGTGGGCAATTGGGCGAATCCTAATAACAGCATGCTTACCGCTATGCCAAAAGCAAATGCAGACCCGAGGAAGGCTCCTAGTGCTTTCAAGCGCCAGGGATCATTTCCAACGATAAGGAGTTGCAGGGCAAATAGTGACGGAGTAAATGCTGCTCCCAAGCCAAGTGGGATGACGGACAACAGCAAAGAGATCACTGAATTGGAATTCCTGTTCGATAGCGATCAGTGGTGGTCTAGAGGAGGATATCGTGCCCCGATTCTAATTGCTCATATCTCTATCAACCAGACTTCCTCATTCATGTGTCTACCAAGATTTGGAGGAAATAGGAACATTACGCTCCGACAGTAAAGAAATAGTGCCACTGGAATTCTTGAGAAGTGGAGCGTTACGCCCCCAATATTGAACTCTGTCTGTGGGTTGTCCTCGTCCCATACGCACCGTCAAAATTTTCCTTGGTGCAAGTGTGGTGTCTACTTCAAAAGGAAAGCTCCCATCTCTGTACTGCAAGTAGTAGCCATCGAGTGAAATTGGTTCTGTGGAAATATTTTGAATTCGAACAAATTCTTGATTTGCGGCTTTAGCCGATTTTCCAGACTCAGAAACTGGATTGACTCCAATGATTTTCAAACTACCCAGAGCCGAATCCGTGCAATTGATCACGCAGGGGTATTCGAACCAGGCGCGCATAGCCGTGGATTTGTCAAGAAGATAGGCACCATCGCCCACAAATCGATCTGACATCGTGTTTGCTAACAGTGCATTGGGAGAGTCCATATATAGGTCACGCGCTTTGGGCAGTCCGGGGATGCCCACTCCTGAATGAATCACTCGATAATCGTTGGGGGCTAGAACGCTACCGCCTGGGAATGAAAACCAGAATGAGAGGCTGGAGTCTCGAAGTAGCCAGCCAGAGATGTCAGTTTCTTTCACTCCAACGTTTCGCACAATTATGTATTCACCATTCGGATTTGCATTGTCGTTACCCGCCGCATTCCAATGTGCGATGACACTGAGGTCCGCGTCGGGTTGTTCGACGGGGCCGCAATATTCCGGAGACCAAATACCGATACCTTGTTGTTGGGCTTGAGCGATCATCACAGCATATTGATACGACAATGCTGCCTCATCTGGCACTGTGAACCACATGGCCAAACCTGACTGCGCGAGTGCGGCCTGAACGTCAATATCAAACTGGCCCGTATCTGCGTTGAACGCGAATGCATAGCGCCTCAGTCGATCATCAAGGCCTTGCGAACTACTGTCCAGTGATCGAAGTTGCACACGACTGCCACGAGGTAACAAGGATTCAAGTAGCTGCGTAGCAGGTACTGCGCCGCACATGTCATCGTCTCGATGCTTATTTTTAAATCCTCGGACCTCTGGGGCGTTAACTCCCAGTAAGCGTATGGTGATGTACTCGTTGGTGCCATCCTGAATAAAGCGAAAAGTGTCGCCGTCGGCCACCAAATCAACGATCCCTGTCTCGCGCACGGGGACCTGCGTATATTGCACATTTTTCATGTCTGGGTAGGGGAATGGGCTCAGACTTTCTGCCGCTTGGACGCCTGAGGCTACTGGCAGCATGAGACACAGGCTGCACGCAAGCAGCATCCATCGAGGTGCTGGGAAATGCCTCCGTGCAAATTTCATTACTCCAACATGGTAACCCCACTACACAACAAGGCGCACAGGCAAGTGGTCGAGGAACCATCTAGCTGCCAATTCTGCAGCTGCATCAAGGGTGCCAGGCTCCTCAAAAAGATGAGTTGCCCCAGGAACAATTTTTAGTTCATGAGGGCACTGCAGGCGCTGCATCGCGAGCTCATTGAGGCCAATAACCTCGTGGTCTGATCCACCAACAACCAATAGCGTCGGTGCCTGAACTAGAGGCAAAGCGGTGCCAGCGAGATCTGGGCGGCCTCCTCGGGAAACTACGGCTGAAACATCCCCAGGCCGACGAGCGGCGGCAACCAAAGCGGCACCGGCACCAGTACTGGCCCCGAAAAGCGCTAACGGGAGAGAAGCCCATTGTGAGTGAGACTTCAGATAGTCAATTGCCCGCTCCAGCCGGGTAGCCAGAAGGTTTATGTCAAAAACATTTTGTCGATCTGCAGCCTCATCATCGGTAAGTAGATCAAACAGTAAAGTCCCCAACCCCACCTTCTGAAGCATGCGAGCGACATGAACATTTCGAGAACTGAACCTGCTACTCCCACTTCCATGCGCAAAAATAACAATCCCTCGAGCATTGGACGGAAGTGTCAATGATCCCGGAAGTGTGATCTCTTTCCCTGTTGAATCGATCACGGGCACATGCACTTCGCGGGCGCCATAGCCAGCGAGAAGTGACCGAACATGCTCATCAGTTTCCTGTTCAAAGTTGTCGTAATAAAGTGCGACGGCACGAAAGTCCTCAGGTGTGTGTAAGCAAATAAATTCATCCACCTTGCGGGCAATTGTTTGGGCGGCCTGAATAGATGCAACAGGAGCCGCGACGACAATCTTGCGCGCTCCAAGTTTTCTCAGGACTGCGATAGCTGCCAACATCGTAGAGCCAGTTGCTATCCCATCATCAACAATAACTACCTCCCGCTGCTTAACATCAGCCATCGGTTGACGACCTCGAAATAGAGCCACTCTCAAGTTCAATTCGATGCCCTCGCGCTGTGAAATCGCATCGATATCAGAATCACTCAATCCGACTGATGCACACACATCTCTATCAATTATGGATATCCCGTTTTCACCGATGGCTCCAAAGGCGTATTCAGGTTGCCATGGGATTCCCAATTTCCTAACAACGAGAACATCCATGTCCGTATCTAGTGCATGAGCTATTTCCCAAGCGACTGGAACACCACCCCGCGGAAGACCCAGTATCAAAGGGTGAGCATCCCGATGCGACTGCAGCACGCGCCCAAGTAGTTGTCCCGCATGTGATCTATCCCGAAAATTATGTTCATTCATAATGCTCTCCCGCATTTGTGTCACATTGAATCCGTGTCCACTTATTGTGTGCCTCATTTGGCTGGTAATTGGGGCCTTGCAAATTCAGTGACTGGTCTTGTCTGGGCAAGATCTTTTCGCCACAGGGACATTAAACGTATGCTCGTTAAGACTTGATTCATGAATTTAATGAAATCAATAACTCGGGGAATGGTCAGCGACTACACGCTTCTCTCAGGCAGCAGGCTTGATTATGAACCCCTGCTTAACATGATTGGCAATGCCAAAATTGTTTTGATTGGAGAGGCGTCCCACGGAACGCATGAATTCTATCGAGAGCGCTCTCGAATAACGCGAGAACTTATTGACTCAAATGGTTTCAGTGCGGTCGCAGTAGAGGCTGATTGGCCGGATGCGTATCGCGTTAATAGATACGTCCGCGGATTTGGCAATGACAGAAATGCTGATGAATCTTTAAGGGATTTCAAAAGATTTCCATCATGGATGTGGCGAAACACGGATGTAGTCTCGTTCGTTGATTGGTTACGGGCACGCAATGCATCGCAAAGATTCGAGCAGATGAAAGTCGGCTTTTACGGCCTTGATCTTTACAGTCTCCGTGCGTCCATGGAGGCTGTCGTAAATTATCTTGAAACCGTTGATCCCCAGGCGGCTGCTGAAGCGCGACATCGGTATTCGTGCTTTGATATTTTTGAGAGCGAAGGCCAACGATATGGCCATGGAGTCATGCTGAATGTGGCCGCACCTTGTGAAAATGAAGTGATTGAGCAACTCAATGAATTACGGGATCGACAAGAGAAAATTCTCAGCCGAGATGGTTGGCTAGCCGCTGATGAGTTCTTTTATGCCGAACGGAATGCGCAATTAGTGTTGAATGCTGAGCGTTACTACCGCACCATGTATCGGGGTCACATATCGTCATGGAATCTGCGAGATACACATATGGTCGAGACACTCGTTGCACTCAAATCGCATTTGCAGCAAGACGGCGCCGAGTCACGAATGGTCGTCTGGGCACACAATTCACATGTAGGAGATGCACGCGCCACCGAAATGTCCCATCGAGGTGAGATCAATGTAGGGCAACTTGCTCGCGAACTTTGGCCAGGAGAAGTATTTATAATCGGTTTCACCACGCACCATGGTCGAGTCACTGCAGCTTCGGAGTGGGGAGCACCTGCGGAACGAAAGCGAGTCCGTCCCTCTCTACCTGGCAGTTATGAAGATGCATTTCATTCAATGCAGGAGCACTCAATGATCATCCCTACTCGATCTCCTGCGAATGATTCCCTCGCAGACGCGCGTCTAGAGCGAGCAATCGGAGTTATCTATCGACCCGAAACTGAACGAACAAGTCATTGGTTTCACTCGAATATCAGAGAACAATTTGATGCCGTGATTCACATCGATTCGACGAGTGCTCTAAGACCACTGGAGCGAAACTCGATGTGGGATCTGGGTGAGCCCCCTGAGACTTACCCCAGTGGACTCTAAAAAACATTAGTGAACAAATTGCGTTCTGCCAATCATTCCAGTGATCGTCGTTACAACAGACCTTGGTTGGTGTGGAAGTCAACGTCATTCGAAAAAAGACGTGGTGACTTCGAGTTCAATTGTCAGTCATTTGTCCGCTCATTGACTTTTGTTTGACCGCTTTCAACAAGAAGAAATGAGCTCTTGTGTCCGACACTAAATGTGTAAGTGCATATTCCATCGTCAGTCATTCGAATGGGTTGGTCAATATGCATCACGTTTATCAAGTGAGGATGTAAGAAGTGAACAATTCAAATGGAGTCAGGAGCGCTGGGGCTTTGCTAGTGGTGGGCGCAATGGCGACATCGTTATTGGCGCCCGTGCAGGCGGCTGAGGAAACAGAGGGGGGTAATAACTTGTCGTATCCCGTGCTGTGGGCGGAGGAGGAAGGCCATCCAATCCCTTTGGGTACGGCGGGTGTGGAATCTTTTGATGGGCAAATATTTCAAGGTACGCTGACTACAGATCCAACAAGTGAACCATGTTATGCCGCTGTTCAAAAAGACCTCGGAAACTCATGGCAGGCTGAGAATTCGATCGTTGGTCCTGATCACAAGGTCACGGTAATTGACTGGGGTGACAACTTGGAAGTAAAGGACTGGGGTGTCAACGGGAAGGTTCGCGTTGAAACTAGCCTCTACGACACTGCATTGGGTGACGGGGTCACCATGAACCGTTACGAAATGTGTTATGTGGGCGGTAAGGGCCAGACCGAAGTCTGGGGGGCACGTGTAAATCGCCCATCAGGAAGTGTGCAGGCAACCAAAATTGATAATCCTGATGCCATGGTTTTCACTGCAGGAGCTCGACTCACGATTCAGCGAATTGATGATCCCAGCAGGGCAAGTTGGGATGCAAGTGCACATCGGTGGGTTGGTGTAGGCGCCGCAGATCCTGAGTTCAATTCAGCTGTGTATGAAGCCACGGGTGATGGCCCCGGATCGTACGCCGCTGAGATCAATGTCCAGGGAAAGATTGTCTATGGATTCAATTGGGACACTACTGGGTTGTATAACGGTGAATATCGATTGACCTTTAGCATTGATGGTGCAAACGATGCATTTCCAAATGGACCTGGTACATCACTCATGGGTGCCACCATCATGCCAAGTGCCGAGGAATCGGAATCTGAACTGATAGCAGCTCGCGCTGCAGGTGGATCCGGGGGATCCGGTGGTTCAGCCAATGTTGCCGTGGTCGATGGCGCAAACGAGTTGACATATATCGATGTGGGCTTGTCGGGCGGTGAGGACGCGCCGCCTATTGATGACGGTGATGGCACGACTCCTCCTCCATCAGGTGGCACGACTCCTCCTCCAACCAGCGAATCGGGAGGAACATCTTCAGGCTCAACAGAAGCGGTGGGTCCGAATCCGATTGCAGTCCCACCAGTGGTGGTTGTGACCCAACCCGAACTTGCTCAATCTCGCATTCGACAGACCGCCCGAAATACTGCTCCACGGGGCGGTAAGTATCGGCTTGGTAAGACAATCGTTCTGACAAAGCGCCCCATTAAAACCAATGCAGGCGTCACATTGCGATGGCGGGCGACGGTTGCCTCACAAGATAATTGCCTTGTAAAGGTGCGCAAGGGCAAGGCGACCGCCAAGTTAATTAAGCCAGGAAAGTGCAAGGTTGTGGCGTATGCGCCTGCGCCATCTCCCGATTTCTTGCGGTATCGAGAAACCCGTACCTATCGGGTGACAAAAGGGTAAAGATCGAAGGCTTCGCTTAATCACCCAAAGCCTTACCCTTGGAAACAGTTCGGCCCCCGCATCACATTGAGCGGGGGCCGAACTCTTGGGATTAATCGACGCACATATGTGAGTCGGCGACACAAACAGTTGCATGGGTCCATGCGCTTCATTCGTGTTACCTGTCGGCGAAACTATTTGGAATCAATATCACTATCAGGGCCGGTGTAGTTGTTTATTACTTGTCGATAGAGATCAAATCGGTTTCAAGAATCTCCAAAACATTGCGGTTGTTCGGACTATTTGGTCAATGTCCGATCAGATGTCCTCGCTTGACCTTCAATTGCTGATCTGGGAGATCTAACTTTGATTGCGTTGGACCTTGCTGAATTGTCGAGAAATTGGTGGGGAGGTGAGGTCCAGCCCAAATTCAATTAACCATTCAGCTTCTAGGGGGAGCAATGTCGGATTCGAGAGCACGCAAGTCTCATTTACTTTTTCACGCGAAGCCGTGGCGGAGAAGGATCTATTCAACTCTCTCGCTGTTGCTCACCACGATGCTTGTCTTTGGCGGCCTTGTTCTGATTCCTCCAGCTCAAGCCGAGGACTTGGGTGATAACTCGGAAACCGCTGTCGCCACACAAGTGGAAACGAGCCAAACGCAGGAGCCCACTCAGGAATCGACAGAAGAGCCGACAGAAGAGCCGACAGAAGAGCCGACAGAAGAGCCGACAGAAGAGCCCACAGAAGAGCCGACAGAGGAGCCGACAGAGGAGCCAACGGTAGAGCCGACAGAGGAGCCAACGGTAGAGCCGACAGATGACGCGCCCGCAGAGCAAATTGATAATGAAGGCACGGAGTCAGTCGATGATTCAACAGAGCAAGTCGATGTTGAATTGGACGCAGCCACATTGTCAACAAATTCCAAAGATTTCCTCGCCGGTGATTCAGTAGAGATTTCGGGTGAGGGGTGGTCGGGTGATGATTCCGTATCCATCCTTGTGAGCGATGACGCGAAGAATGAAGTGTTTAGCTCTGACGTGCAGGTCTCGGACAGTGGATCAATTAATGTGACTTTCGATCTTTCGTTTAAGTCCACGGGCACTCATCTCGTTACTGCAGTGGGCTCGAATACGGAGCGAAGTTCAGAGGTCTCAATTGACGTTCAGCCGTTGGAAGTTCCAACCATCGCAAGTGAATTTGAAGATTATTTAATGGGGCAAACGGTCAACTTGTCGGGGAGTGGATGGACGGGTGACAATCAGGTTCTCGTCGAAGTAAATGATCGTGAAGGCATGACATGGTCGATGGTGGTGTTGGCCGATGTCAATCAGGATGGCTCGATTTCGACTGAGATCAAGCTTCCCAGTTATTTTGTCGCAACCTATGACGTGACTGCGACAGGGCAGAAGACGGGCCGAGTCGCGACGACATCCTTTACTGACAGCCAGGCAACCATCACTGTCCGCAAAGCTGGGGTTCGCAATAGTGACACAGGTGCAAGTGGCCTCAACGGTGCAATATTTGACTTCTATTACATGGACACATCAACTTCAAAAAATATTCCTAGCGGGGATGCTGATTACTCTTGTACAACGGGCGAAGGAAGCAAGCCAAACGGATCCCCAAATCCAACTGGTGAATGCACAGTTAGTGTCTCGTGGGATAGCGATAAGAATAGAGATAGAAGATTTCTTGTAGTCGAAAGAAGCGCTCCAGCAGGCTGGTCTGTCATTACAGATCTAAGCACAGCGGATTCCAGCAGTGACCCGTATCGGTTCAACGTTTCCGTTGGAAATGGAGATGAAGTTGTGGTTCCGAACACTGGAGCTTCGAGTTCACGGCAATGGGCGAATCGGAAAGACAACCCTGAGTGGCCTGGCTTTTGTGGCATGAACGTGGCCCTGTTGTTTGATGAGTCAACTTCCATTGACAGCTCCGAGTGGACTTTGATGAAGCAGGCCGCAGCGAACTTCGTTCTGGCATTGGAGGGAACGCCCTCTCAAGTGGCGCAATTCAGTTTTGCAACAACGGCACTACCAGCAAAATACGTGCCGCTGACTTCAGTTCAATCTTCAACAGATGCCAGCGCACTTGCTGCCCAAATTAATTCAAAATCGAAGGGCAGCGGGTACACAAATTGGGACGAAGGGCTGTACCAAATCGCGCAACAGAGCGAAAATTATGACGCCGTTTTGGTCCTCACGGACGGGGATCCGACAGTTTATGGAACAGAGAGCTCTGGAAACGTCCGAATCGTCACTGTGCAAGAAGCAGTGCATTCAGCAAATGCCATCAAGAACAAAGGATCGCGAATAGTTGGCGTTGGCATTGGACTTTCCGGTGGCTCAGATCGCAATTTAGCGGCGATCTCTGGCCCAACGGAGGGCAGCGACTACTACCTTCCGTCAGGATTTGCTGATCTAGACCAAGCGTTGAAAGACATTGCATCCAGTCAGTGCGGGGGCACAGTGATCGTGGAAAAGCAGTTGGGTTCATCGATTCCTGGTTCAACGGGTTCGGATTCCAATGGTTGGCCATTTGCATCCGAGTTGACTAACAATGGGGAGAACACGTCAACTGTGGCTACACCCAGCGATGAGAAAACTGGCGTATTGAACTCACAAAATGGTCAACTGCAATTCAAATACACGGGGGGTAGTTGGCCCAAGAGTGTTCGGGTCACGGAGTTGCCCAATTCGGACGCAACCGGATATAGCTTGCAGGATATTCAATGTTTCGATGGCGCTAAGCCTGTTGGGCAGAGCAATATCGCTGGGGGATATGTAGATATCTCTGGTATTGGTATCGACGACACAATCCGATGCATTTTTCTAAATTCCCGACAACTGGGAGATCTGAAGGTTCTTAAGGAGTTGTCAAATGTTGATGCTGCTGATGTTCCTGCAACGT
>JAFMDS010000016.1 GCA_017857175.1 Candidatus Nanopelagicales bacterium
GTGAGTGACGTCGCACCTTCCAATATCGCTGGAGACATGTGTGCGTCGATGCCATATCTACCTGCAGTTACCTGTGAGCGCGCTGAATGCGCTGGGTCCGTCACGATCGTCGCTGAGCTCCAGTTCAAATCATGAAGCAACGTGGCCACCACAGCAAGTGTGCCAATCGTGTCTGTCCCCGTTGGTTGAGAAATTACATCGGACTCTGGAACTCCAAGACGTTCTAGTTCAGTCTTGGATTTTTCAAATCCTCGTTCAGGGCCAGTAATCATGATCACAGGAGCAACGCCCGCTTCATACAGTTCCGCGGCATGTAATAGACGCTCATTTTTCGCTGCACGCTGATTTCCCCACGCTCCAGCGGGATCCATCACGACGATGACCTCTGTGTTAGTTCTATCGTCGATTTGAGAGGTCAGCACAATTTGGGCAGCCGCGGCAATGGGCACCAAAAGCGCGATACTCACTCCGACTGTGAGCAGGAGCGTAAAGATTCGTGCAACTGATATGCCACCGCCAGAACCGATGCGGAAGTATCGATCAACGAATTCATCCTCTCGGGTTGGCTCGGTGACAGACACTGCCTAATGGTCACACGCGACTGGCACTTTCTAGCGGCACGACACCGTCCTGAGTGAGGCAGATTGCGTGCGCTTGTGATTGGCATAGTCTCTTGACTATTGACCTACCAAGACCGTGGCGCGACCCGATTCGAGGCGGGCAATAGGTATGCGAAATGGAGAGCAGGACACATAATCCAAGTCCACTGTGTCAAAAAAATGAATGGAGTCTGGATCACCTCCATGTTCACCGCACACCCCGCACAAAATTCCTGGGCGTGTTAGTCGTCCTGAACTCACCGCCATCCGCACAAGCTCGCCAACGCCACGCACATCAATGGACTCGAATGGAGAGACTGGGAAAATGCCCATGTCCAGATAGGGCGAAAAGAATGCCGCCTCGACATCATCTCGACTGAAGCCCCATGTCGTTTGAGTCAAATCATTGGTGCCAAATGAGAAGAACTCAGCACTTGTAGCTAGTTCGCCAGCGGTCAAAGCAGCACGGGGCAACTCGATCATGGAGCCGATCGGAAATTTCAATGTGGACTCGAAACTTCCGGTGACTTGGGATATCACTTTATTAACTTCAACCGTGACGGTCGTGAGCTCATTAATTGAACCGACTAGCGGAATCATAATTTCAGGCTGTGGTGAAAAGCCTTCCTGTTCTAGTTCGCACGCGGCCTGAGCAATGGCACGTACTTGCATGGCAAAAAGCCCAGGAAGGACAAGTCCCAATCGCACTCCACGAAGCCCAAGCATTGGATTCTGCTCGCTCAATCGATTCACGGCAGCGAGTACCTCTGATTGCGCGTCAACATTGATTCCTTTATTTCTGCCCAATGCCACTTCCACCGCAAGCTCGGTGCGATCTGGGAGGAATTCGTGGAGTGGCGGGTCAATCAGCCTGATGGTGACAGGTAGGCCATCCATTGCTCTCAAGACTTCCTTGAAGTCCGATTTCTGTAGGGGCTGCAGTGCCACCAATGCTTGCTCACGATCATCTTGTTCCTGAGCCACAATGAGGTTTTCGATCAATTTCCTTCTATCGCCAAGAAACATGTGCTCTGTGCGAAGTAATCCGATTCCCTGCGCACCCATGCGGCGCGCACGTGCAGCATCGGAAGCGTTGTCAGCGTTGGCGCGAACTTCCATTCGTCGTCGGTCATCAGCATGTTTCATGATCCGGTCGACCGAATGAAGCAACTCAACCGTCTCTGAGTCAACATTGGACAGTGCAACTTCAAGCCCTTCATCGAAAAGTCGAACAATGGGGCTGTCTGTTACGGGGACAGAACCAAGAAATATCTCGCCTGTGCTCCCGTCAATAGATATCACGTCCCCCTCGCGAACAATGTGCCCAGAGTCAGTGGTGAACTGACCATTTTTCACATCAACCAAAAGCTCTTCTACCCCACATACTGCCGTCTTTCCCATCCCACGAGCGACAACTGCCGCATGCGATGTCTTGCCTCCACGACTGGTGAGGATGCCTGTGGCTGCGACCATTCCTGCAAGGTCCTCCGGCGTGGTCTCCCTACGAACCAGGATCACGCTTTCTCCCTTACGAGCACTGGCTACAGCCGCATTAGAAGTGAAGACCACTTGGCCGACAGCGGCTCCGGGGGATGCCCCCGTTCCCCGCGCTAACACATTGGCATGGCATTCCACTTCAAACTTGGGGAACATCAGTTGGGCAAGTTGTGCACCCGAAACACGGAGCAGTGCTTCGTCCATAGAGAGAGAGCCCTCGTCAACCAACGCAATTGCTATTCGGAATGCAGCAGCTGCCGTACGCTTACCTACTCGAGTCTGCAGCATCCATAACTTTCCACGCTCTACCGTAAATTCAATGTCACACAAATCGCGATAGTGATTTTCTAATGTGGTCATGTTCGCCAAAAGCTCTTTATAAGCATTTGAATCGATCTGTTGCAAATCGGTTAATGGGAAAGCATTGCGAGCACCTGAAACGACATCCTCTCCTTGTGCATCGGGTAGGTAATCACCATAGACACCTTTTTCACCTGTTGCTGGATCGCGAGTGAAGGCAACTCCTGAACCTGAGCCCAATCCGCCGTCTCCCTTTCCTGCGTTACCAAAGACCATCGCCTGGACATTGACCGCTGTGCCAAGGTCGTGCGGAATGTGCTCCCTGCTCCGATAAACACGCGCCCTTTCCGTGTTCCAGGAATCAAAGACAGCGCGGATTGCGGAATCAAGTTGCTCGCGGGGGTCCTGCGGGAAATCATGTCCACTGGCTCTCATGATGATGTCTTTGAATTGCACTACTATTTGCTTCATTGCTTGGACACTCAATTGAACATCGGTGGTAACACCTTCACGCACCTTGGCCACATGAATGCGTTCCTCAAAGGGATCGCCCTCAATATTTAACACGGTTTTTCCATACATCTGCAGCAGTCTGCGGTAGGAATCCCAGGCGAAATGCTCATTCTGCGATCTCCGAGCCAAACCCAGAACACTGCGATCATTCAAACCGATATTGAGCACCGTTTCCATCATCCCGGGCATCGAGAATTTCCCTCCCGAGCGCACCGAAACAAGAAGCGGGTCGCTCGATTCTCCGAGTACTCGTCCCATGTCGTGCTCTAATTCTTGTAGGAGCAGTGTTACCTGGTCTCTGAGTTCAACGGGCTCATTCCCGGTTGCGAGATAGACCTGACACGCCTGGGTCGTGATGGTGAATCCGGGCGGTACAGGCAAGCCCAAACTAACCATTTCGGCGAGGTTGGCACCCTTTCCACCCAATAGATCCGACATGCTGCGATCGCCTTGTGCAAATGAATATGCAAACTTGACGGCTTTCATGCTGAAAGTCTGACACTTCCCAACAGGGTGATGCAGGTTCAATCGGCAATCGACTAGCCACCACTCACAGAAAGCTCCGCCATTGAGATATTGGAACGATCTGCTGAAGTCAATTCGCAGGTCTCCAACCAGCCATCGGGCAACGCAGGTCTGCGCTCACCTGAAGTGCGACCTCGGGGTCCAGAGCCAACCTCTGAGTTGAAGTCTTGGTCGGTGTTGATCTGAGACAACAGGGAGTCAAGCTCGGCAAGACTCGTGACGGTTCCCAACGGCTGGCGCACCGTGTGCTGCACCCGAAAGCCTTTCAGATACCAGGCCATGTGTTTCCTGATATCCCTGCATCCCTTGTGTTCACCATAATCTTCAACCAAGAGTTCCGCATGGCGCCGCAAAGTTGCCAGGACGACATCAAGACGCGGCTCTATGGGAATAGGTGCGCCTGTAAACGCCGCATCGAGTTGGGCGAATAACCACGGTCGACCCAGACACCCTCGACCAACAACCACGCCATCAGCACCCGTTCGAGCCATCATTTCGAGAGCATCGGCCCCTGTCCAGATATCACCGTTACCAAGGACTGGGGTGTTGAATTGATTCAGATGCGACTTAAGTTTGGCGATTGCATCCCAATCTGCTTGACCGCCATACATTTGCGCAGCAGTGCGACCATGTAGGGCAACCCACGCAACACCTGCACGTGCAGCACTCTCGCCCGCATCGAGATAGGTCAGATGACGGTCATCGATCCCCTTGCGCATCTTGACCGACACAGGGACCTTGCCATTAGCTGCGTCAACGCAACGCTCGACTATCTCCTTGAACAGGTCGCGCTTCCATGGCAGAGCACTGCCGCCACCTTTACGTGTCACCTTGGGCACGGGGCAGCCAAAGTTCATGTCGATGTGATCAGCCCTGTCTTCGTTGACAATCATTTTCACTGCTTCCGCCATCACTTGCGGATCCACACCGTAGAGTTGGACTGACCGAGGGGATTCATCCTCAGCAAAAGTCACAAGATCCATGGTGGCTTCATTGCGCTCAATCAGTGCACGGGATGTGACCATCTCAGACACATAGAGCCCTGCACCCTGCTCTCGACAAAGCCTGCGAAAGGCGCGGTTTGTGATTCCGGCCATTGGGGCCAACACCACGGGCGGATCGATAATCCGCTCTCCTATGCGCAACATGTGCCAAGTTTCGCATGTCCTTTTTTAGATTTATCAACTCGTACGGCAGACTCTGATTCCATCACATGAAAAATATGTGGCGTATCAGGACCGGATGAGGGAGAAACATGTCTGAGGCACCGCTCCACACGGTTATTCTCGAGGGTAAGCGTCGTTGGGTTGCCTTAGTATTCCTCGCGCTCGGTGTTGCCATGATCATTCTCGATGCAACGATCGTGAACGTCGCAATCCCGACCATGGTCACCGACCTTGGCCTGACAACCAACGATGCCGAGTGGATCAACGCCGCATACTCCCTCACCTTCGCATCCCTTCTCATCTTCTTTGGCCGCATGGCTGACCGATTTGGTCGCAAACTGCTGTTTGTCATTGGTGTCATCATTTTTTCTCTCGCAAGTGCACTCGTTGCAGTTTCTGACACATCCATCACCCTGATCGGTGCCCGAGCGCTACAGGGAATCGGTGGGGCAATGATTTTGCCCGCATCGTTATCTGTCATTAACGCAGTATTCGTTGGCAAATCGCGCGCAGTCGCATTTGCGGTCTGGGGCGGAACGATCGGTGGCATGGCTGCCATGGGGCCACTCGTTGGGGGCTGGCTGACCACCTATGCCTCATGGCATTGGGCATTCCTCATCAACGTTCCCATTGGAGTCATTGTCATCATTGGCGTGTTGATTGTTGTCCCTGAAACGCGCGATGTTCTGGGCCGCAAGGGCTTCGACATTCCCGGCACACTAATGATCACCCTAGGTTTGGTCGGTATTGTCTTCGCGGTTATTGAGGGACAACGTTACGGATGGATCAGACCAATTGCTGATTTCAAAATAGGTAATTGGACTTGGCCATCAGATTCCATTTCAGTTGTTCTTGTCTCCGGAATTTTTGGCATCGTCGCTCTCATACTCATGCTGATCATTGAGAAAAGAAGAATTACAGCAAATAAAATCGTCATTCTTGACCTGCGCCTTTTCCGCATCAAAAGTTTTGGTGCCGGTAATGCGGTTGCGCTTGTTGTCAGCCTCGGTGAATTTGGCTTGCTCTTTGCCATTCCCCTGTTCCTACAAGCAACTCGAGGCTATGACGCACTTCAAACCGGTTTCATCCTGCTTGCCCTAGCCATTGGTTCATTTGTTGCATCCGGCGCGGGCGCGCCACTGTCACAACGACTTGGACCGGTCCGAGTCCTGCAAATCGGTATGGTTTTAGAGGTCATCGGCATTATTGGCCTCGGGATCATCATCTCCACGGAAATCACGGGTTGGGGCATGGCGCCATGGCTATTCCTCTACGGCATGGGTGTTGGTTTCGCCACCGCCCAACTCACAGGCGTCATCCTTTCCGAGGTGCCCGTGTCCGACTCAGGTCAGGCAAGTGCTGTGCAATCCACCGCGCGCCAGGTTGGCGCCGCCATTGGCACGGCGATCATTGGAACAACGCTTCTCATTGGCCTCGGATCAACGGCGGGCCACTTGGAAGACCGCGGAATCCCTGCGGCTGAGGCCCAACAGGTGAGCGACGCAGTTGCTAACAGCGCTGGGCAGGCAATTCCTGGTTTGGCTGCGCAACCCGATGGTGACGTCCTCGAAGCGGGGGCAGCCGATGGCTTTGTCACAGCAATTAAATCTGTCTCGGTCGTTGCCGGACTGTTCGTGTTTCTCGGACTACTGCTGAGTTTCATGATTCCGCGAAATGCGGCACGCATTGAGTCAGAAGGCTATGAGCCACCAGAGACAAAGCAGACGACAGACGTGTGATCGTGCAGGCGCTAACTTTTTAGCAGAGCGGAAGGCGCTCGCTTAGCCAACCTGTGAGTGAGTCAAGGCTGATGCGCTCCTGTCCCATGGTGTCGCGATCGCGCACGGTCACCGCTTGATCATCGAGTGTGTCAAAGTCCACCGTGATGCAGTAGGGCGTACCAATTTCATCCTGTCTGCGGTAGCGCCGGCCGATCGCTCCTGCGTCATCAAAGTCAATATTCCAACGTTTGCGCAAATCCTGGGCAAGATCTTTGGCCTTGGGAGTCAGATCAGCGTTACGCGAAAGCGGAAGAACAGCGGCTTTCACCGGTGCGAGCCGTGGATCAAAACGAAGGACCGTGCGCTTGTCCACCCCACCCTTGGAATTAGGTGCTTCGTCTTCGTCGTAGGCATCCAGCATGAATGCCAAGACTGCGCGAGTCAGACCCGCGGCCGGTTCAATGACGTAGGGCGTCCATCGCTCCCCACTTTCCTGATCGAAGTAACTCAGGTCAGTTCCCGAGTGCTCCGAGTGGGTTTTAAGATCGAAGTCAGTGCGGTTAGCAACGCCTTCGAGCTCGGCAAACTCACTTCCTGCAAACTTGAAGCGGTACTCAATATCAACGGTTCGCTTTGAATAATGACTGAGTTTTTCTTTCGGATGCTCAAACCTGCGCATATTCTCAGGGTTAAGACCTAAATCAACATACCAATTCCAACGCTGCTCAAGCCAGTAGTCATGCCATTCTTCATCACTACCCGGTTTAACAAAGAATTCCATTTCCATCTGCTCAAATTCGCGGGTGCGGAAAATAAAATTGCCCGGCGTGATTTCGTTTCGAAAACTCTTGCCTGTTTGACCGATACCAAATGGTGGCTTCTTGCGTGCTGCTGTCATCACATTGAGGTAGTTGACGAATATGCCCTGCGCGGTCTCTGGACGCAGGTAGTGAACTGCACCGGCGTCTTCAACAGCACCAATTGAGGTGCGCAACATGCCATTGAAATCACGCGGCTCGGTGAACTGGCCCTTGGTGCCGCAATTGGCACAGTTGAGTCCCGCAAGTCCGTCAGCAGGTTCCTTGCCATCGTGTTTTTCTGCGTAAGCCTCTAACAGTTGGTCTGCGCGGTAGCGCTTATGGCAATGCTTGCACTCGGTAAGTGGGTCAACAAATGCGTTGACGTGGCCAGATGCTTCCCAGACTTGAGGGGCGAGGATCACACTCGAGTCAAGGCCTACGACATCATCGCGCTGGCGGACCATGGCCTGCCACCATTGGCGGCGCACATTTTCCTTGAGCTCCACGCCATTGGGGCCGTAATCCCATGCCGAGCGAGTGCCTCCATAGATTTCTGATGAAGGAAAAACAAATCCACGGCGCTTGGCAAGGTTTACGACTGCATCAACACGATCCATGCGGGCAGTCTATTGCGCCGAGGTCTGTGCGTTTATTCCTGCTGACTTTGGAGTTCACGCTGCGCAAGCAGTGCCTGAGCCTCTACAACCGAGATCAGGTCGAAATCATCAAAATGCCACGCAAGCGATCGAGCGCCGAGCGGAGCCTGCACGGTAAGAATCAGTTCATAGGCAAATTGCAGTTGATTCACTGCCGTCTTGGGACACACCGGAACGGCCAACACGATTTTCGCTGCTCCCACACTTTTCAGCCATCGGGCAACACTGAGTGCCGCGGTTCCAGTTTCAACGCCGTCATCAACAACGATAACGGTCCTACCGTCAAACTGCGACGAATCAACTTCGGTCGAAACCACCACGCCAGATTCATCCCGCATAACTTCGATCGGTGCGATATTCAACCGACCATGCGCGCTCTCTATGCCCAAGAGCACGGGAACGCCATTGGGCAAGATGGGCGCAAAGACAACTTCTCCTGAAAGTTTTGCAAAATCCGCATCACTGTCCAGGACAGCTGCCAGTTCAATACCTGCATCAAATAGATTGGCAAATCGACTCATTGATTGCCACGCTCAAAAGTAAAGGCATCCGTGGCCAATGAAGTCTGGTAATCCGTACGCCCGCCATCCGTGAGGCGAACCACCACTTCGGTTGTGACTGATGACTCGGCATCGGCTCTCTCGAGTGCGTGCCGTGAAAGGAATGGGATCACCTGTGCCTTTACCTCGAAATTACTCAAGGCTTTGCGGTAATGACCCACGCTGATCCAGCGACTGATCACGACGAACCTGCTCGCGCTGTCCATCGATTGACCAATATCAATGAATTCGCACCCTGCGTTCGACTCCAACAACCCCAGAAGTCCACTGAGTTGGGAGAGAAAATCAACTGGCTTCACCTCGAGTGAGGTCAGCTGGGTTGTTACTAGAATGGGCGTTGCACTCTCGGACATGAAATCCGGCACGTTAATGTCAGCAGTGCTCACTCAATAAACGTAACGCAGCATTGAACACCGGCGGTCAGGGGTCACATGTCCAGCGACAACAAAAAGAATAAGAATCCAGGTGTTCGTGGACCCAAGGGCCCGAATTTCCATGGTCAAGCTCAAGGGAACCCACCACCCAAAAAACCCACTCCACCCAATAGGTTCTCGTCCAACCCCCGCAGAGCAGCATTTGAGCGCAAGAGTTTCCCCCTGATCGCCCAAATGACCGCGATGCCTCGGTGGCTTCTCGTTGTCGCCATAGGTTCCTCATTACTGCTTGGTTTGGTGCTGACCGGTCCCGTTGCTTGGCTTGGCGCGTTCTTCCTTCTACTCGTGGCCGCATTCTTGGGGTGGCTGCTGGCCCTGTCTTGGCCGCTGCTCAATCGAGGCCGTCAATTTCTTCGACTCGTTATCGTCCTGGCCCTGATTGGCCTTGCTTTCCTGAAGGTCACCGGACAATTCTAAATTGATCTTAGGTACTACCGAACTTGACAATCATTTTCATTAAGAATAATCTGCGAACGTGAAAACGACAACTCGCTCCTCGGTCGTTCTTGGATTCGCGGCTAGCGCGATGCTCCTATCCGGTTGCTCGAGCGACAGCGGCTCATCGATTAGCTCTGACACGACTACGAGCGCAGGAGGCGCCAACGTGGTCGTCACGACCTCTGTGCTCGGTGACGTCGTCGGTGACATCGTTGAATGCGGTGGCGGGAGCGTCACGGTGCTGATGCCCATTGGCACCGACCCCCATGATTTCTCGGCATCCTCTGATCAAGTGGCAGGCATGGTGAAAGCCGATCTCGTTGTTGCTAACGGTCTTGGACTTGAGGCTGGGCTGGGCGACTCATTTAGCAATGCTGAATCTGATGGGGCCAATATTTTTGAGGTCGCACCGCAACTGGATCCGATCGAATTCGGCGCCGGAATGCATGCGCAAGTTGAGGAAGAACTTGATGATCACGGTGATCTCGACCCCCATTTTTGGTTTGACATGAATCGCATGGCCACCGCAGCACAACTCATTGGCGCCGAACTCACCCAAGTCACAGGCGATGAAACCTACACAACCTGCGCAGACACAACTGCCAGCGAAATCACGGCGGCCGAAACAGAAGTGCGCGCAATACTTGAATCAGTGCCCATCGATCAGCGCATTTTGGTTACTGACCATGACGCACTTGGTTACTTGGCTGACACCTACGGATACGAAATTGCCGGCACTTTGATTCCTTCCGGATCAACTTTGGCCGAGGCAAGTTCCGCAGACCTTGCCGCATTGGTGGAAACAATCAATGCTGAGGGCGTGCCAGCAATTTTTGCAAACGTTGCCGAGCCTGCCGCACTTGCTGAGGCTGTTGCCGCTGAAACCGGCACCAACATCGCCATCATCCCCCTTTACGTCGGAAGTTTGGGCGCTCCTGACTCCTCTGCTGCCACCTACATTGACTTGATGCGGACCGATGTCCAACTCATTGCTGATGGCCTGAAAGGCTAAGACCCGTGGAATGGTTCCTAGATCCCTTTGCGCTCGGCTTTCAGCAGCGCGCACTGATCGGCGGGATTCTCGCAGGACTCATGACATCGATCGTGGGAACCTGGCTCGTTCTCCGGGGCATGAGCTTCTTTGGTGATGCATTCGTTCACGGAATCGTTCCCGGTGTTGCCGCAGCCGTAGTCTTCGACATCAACCCATTAATTGGAGCAGCAGTCGCGGCCATGGTCATGGTTCTCGCGATTGAAGTCGTGAACCGTCAAACCGCTTTGAGTGAAGACACTGCCATCGGCCTGCTGTTTGTAGGCATGCTGGCCCTTGGTGTCGTGATCATCTCGCGACTTGATTCGTATTCCGGGAGTTTGACCACCATTCTTTTTGGCGATGCTCTCGGCGTGAGTCCCAGTGACCTAGTCACCCAATCAATTTTGGCCGTGGTCGTTATCGGAGCTGCAACATTGCTCTACCGCCCACTACTCGCTCTCTCCTTCAATCCCGAGAAAGCTGAACTCTGGGGCCTCAAACCTCGCACGGCCCACGCGGCTCTACTCGTATTGATCGCGGCAGCCGTGATCGGCAGTTATCAATCGGTGGGGACTTTGCTTGTTTTTGGTCTCTTGGTTGGACCACCGGCAACGGCTGCCCTCATTTCGCGCACGGTCCCCCGCATGATGGCAACCTCGGCGGTCATTTCTTTGTTCTCTGTTTGGCTCGGCCTAACGTTGAGTTATCACTTCAACACTGCGGGTTCGGCAACAATGGCGATCGTTCCGATTGTTCTGTTCTTCATCGTGCTAACCATCACCAGGCTCAAGCCCACACGCAGAGAGTCGGTGAGCGCACATGCCTGATTCTGCCCATGATGTTGTTGTTGGTCGTGACGTTGTTCTTACTCGCGGGTCTCGGGTCGCGATCGCCGCATCTGATTTCACCGTTCCAGGTGGTTGCATCACCGCGATCATTGGGCCCAATGGCAGTGGCAAGTCAACGTTGTTGCACGCCATTGCCGGACTGATTCCTGTGACATCGGGAAATCTCACCGTTTTAGGAGCCACTCCGGAGATCAGTCAACCGAAAATTTCTTATGTCCTTCAGTACACAACAATCCCCGCGGGCACGCCGCTCACCGTTGCCGAGGCAGTCGGCATGGGGCGCTACCCGTCTCTTGGTTTCCTCGGACGTCCCACAAAGGACGATAAGGCCAAAGTCACAGCAGCAATGGAACGGCTTGACATCGCTGATCTTGCAAAGCGACACCTCACTGAACTTTCAGGCGGCCAGCGGCAACGGGTCTACGTTGCACAAGGCATTGCTCAAGATCACGCGATGCTGCTGCTGGATGAACCACTCACCGGACTCGACATCACCTCAGCGAAAACCATCGATGCAATTATTCACGATGAACCAACCCGCGGGTGTTCCGTGATCCTGACCACGCATGACCTCGAGGAAGCTCGAGCAGCCGACCATGTAATTCTCACTGCCGGCCGCGTGGTTGCCAGTGGAACTCCTGAATATGTTCTCACCGCAGAGAACCTGACCAACGCGTATGGCCTTGGCGCACTGCATGAGACCCATGGGTCAGACCCCATGCTGCCTTCGGAACACCACCATGGGCATGACCACACCAATTCCCATGATGGTCACGCGGGTGAGTAGGCCACTATGAACTCTGTTGGAATTCGATCAACTCGTCAACGGTCCGCCGTCACTTCAGCGTTGACCGAACTCAATGACTTTCGTTCCACCCAGGAAATTCACGAATATCTCAAGGATCGGGGTGACAGCGTCGGACTGACAACCGTATATCGAACCCTGCAAGCGCTCAGTTCTGCGGGGGAAGTCGATGCGATCCTGCGTGAAGATGGTGAATCCATGTACCGCATGTGCAGTCCCGCTCACCACCATCACCTGGTGTGTCGTTCCTGTGGGCTGACCGTCGAAGTGGAGGGTCCCACCGTTGAAAAGTGGGCAGACTCTGTCTCCGCAGAGCATGGTTTCTCCAGCGTTAGCCACACGTTAGAGATTTTTGGGCTCTGCCCCACCTGCTCCTGATCAAACCTTGTTTGGCTCGGCGCCACCATAACGGCGATCGCGCGACGCATAAATTTCACACGCATGCCACAAATCCCTGCGATCAAAGTCTGGCCAGAGAGTGTCTAGAAAAACAAACTCGGCGTATGCCGACTGCCACAGCAAAAAGTTACTCGAACGCTGCTCACCTGAACTTCGCACAAAAAGGTCAACGTCAGGCATGTCAGGTTCATCAAGATGCCGCGCAATCATTCGCTCATTTACTTTGTCTGGATCGATGGTGCCGCTCCTGACTCCCTGAGCAATTGCTGTAACGGCATCAGTGATTTCAGCTCGCCCGCCGTAATTGACACACATGGTCAGCGTGAGTTTTTTGTTCTTAGCGGTCAATCTCTCTGCCTCTTCGAGTTCGGCGATAACACTTTTCCAGAGCCTTGGCCTACGCCCAGCCCACCGAATTCGCACCCCGAGCTCATTCATTTCATCACGCCGCCGCCGGATTACATCACGGTTAAAGCCCATTAAAAATTTGACTTCATCAGGTGAGCGACGCCAGTTCTCGGTGGAGAATGCATAAGCCGAGAGCCAGCCCACTCCTAACTCCAATGCTCCGTGCACACAATCCAACAGACTTGCCTCGCCTGCTGCATGTCCTTCCGTGCGTGCAAGTCCACGTTCCTTTGCCCAGCGCCCATTGCCATCCATTACGACGGCAACATGTCGTGGAATGAGATTCTTAGGAATCTTGGGTGGCTGTGCTCCCGATGGATGCACAGGGGGCTTGGGCACTCTCGTCACGTGGCAATTCTCTGCGCTGGGGTTTTGCGATCAACGAGCGGGAGTGACCTGAGCCCGCGATCCATATGCCAATTCAAAAACGCAGCCACTAAACCACTGGCCTCGGAACGCTCACGTGGGTGACTCGAATCTGCCACTGTCCAGTCCCCCGATAGAAGCGCGCCCAAAAGGGCAACCGCTTCAGGCGTTGGAGCCGCTGACCCAGGAACGCGACACCGCTCGCACACCATGCCCCCCGAGACAATGGCAAATGCTCTGTGCGGCCCAGCTTCACCGCATTGGGCGCAGTCACCAAAGGATGGTGACCACCCGGAGACTGCCATGGAGCGCAAAAGATAACTATCGAGAATCAGGCGTGGGTCATGGTCACCACCTGCCAGCGATCGCAACCCTGAAACTAAAAGGGCGAATTGGGGCACCGCCGGTTCACGCTCTTCAGCCGTCAGGCGCTCTGCAGTTTCCAACATGGCAGTCCCTGAGGTCCAAGCAACATAGTCACTGGAGAGATTGGCACCAAATGCGCTGATGGTCTCAACTTGTGTGATGTTGTCCAGTGACTTGCCGGTGTACATCTGGACATCGACATGGGCAAATGGTTCGAGTCTGCCCCCAATTCGACTGGATGTTTTGCGAACTCCGCGCGCCACGGCGCGTACACGACCATATTGACGGGTTAAAAGTGTCACAATTCGATCAGATTCACCGAGTTTTTGGGCACGAAGCACAATTGCTTCATCTCGATAAATCGGCACACTCCATTCTAGGCAGGAGAGGCATGGCTGACCAAGAACCTGCGAGCACAAGCCACGACGAAGTTGAGCCCGAATCTGCTCGCCAACCGGTGCAATTTGTGGCCTTTGACGCCCGATTTCTCAAGCGATCCGTATTCACCATCCTGGTGGGCGTATTGATCTTCCAGATTGCCAGCTGGTCCTTCGCTCTCTTGGCCGGATTCTTGTTCAACCTGCTCCTGGCTTGGTTGCTTGCCATCTCCATTGATCCCATTGTTACCGGACTAGCTATGCGCGGCATGCGCCGCGGACTAGCGACTTCCATCGTCGCTACTGTCGGAACCCTGCTCGTCGTTGCATTCATCGCACTTTTTGGTGGCGCGCTGGCCAATCAGATCACGGATCTTGTGCTGGCCCTACCCCTGTTAGTTCTCGACCTAGCAGAGTGGTTCAACGCAACATTTGATGCCAACATCAACCCGGTTGAATTGACGGCAAACCTCAACCTCACCAGCGAGCAAATCACGACCATTGCTTCATCGCTGGCCGGCGGCATTTTTGGTGTTGTCTTCAGCGTAATTGGAGTCGTGTTCAGCATCATCACTGTTTTGGTCTTCTCGTTTTACTTCTCGGCAGATGCCCCTCGCATCAAGAGATTCATTGCGGGTTGGCTCCCCCACAGCCGTCAACTGGTTTTTATCAATGTTTGGGATATCTCGGTGCGCAAGGCTGGCGGATTCGTTATTTCTAAGTTTGCATTAGCCATGATCTCTGCCGCGGCTCATATTGCGTTCTTCTACCTGATAGACATTCCTTACTGGTTACCCATGGGCCTATTCGCCGGCCTTGTCAGTCAGTTTATCCCAACAATCGGAACCTATATTGGCGTTATTCTCCCGAGTCTGTTCGCTGTCTTTGAACAACCCATTGATGTTCTCTGGATCATCTTGTTCGCGACTGTTTACCAGCAAATTGAGAACTACGTGTTCACCCCGCGCATCTCCACCGCAACCATGGACATTAATTCCGGCGTGGCATTGGGATCGGTATTTGTTGGTGCCGCACTCTTTGGGCCCATCGGCGCAATTATTGGAATACCGGTCGTAGCGATCATCACTGCGGTGCTTCAAGCCTACGGTCGCCGCTACGACCTGCACCCGGATGTAGAAGAGCGCACCGCTGTGAGTCGGTTAAAGACACCCGTTGACTACCTCAAGGAAATTCAAAACTCGGACCAGTCATTGGACAACGAGTAAGAATAATGATGGGCTCTAAAATTTAAAAACCGAGGCGTCGCAACTGTTTTGGATCACGCTGCCAGTCTTTGGCAACTTTGACCCGTAGGTCAAGAAATACGGACACTCCGAGAAACCTCTCGATTTCAGCGCGCGCTTCAGAGCCCACGATCTTCAACCGTGAGCCTCCTTTACCAATAACAATTGCCTTCTGGCTATCGCGTTCAACAAAAATATTGGCATGCACATCAGACATAGGTCGACCTGATGGGCGACCTTCACGCGGAGTTATTTCTTCAACAACAACTGCGATGGAGTGGGGTAATTCGTCTTGGACACCCTTCAGGGCGGCCTCCCTGATGAGCTCAGCAACAAATATTTCTTCTGGTTCATCGGTCAAAGCGTCATCGGGAAAAAGTTGCGGACCTTGTGGCATTGACTTAATAATTTCATTGACCAGCAGTTCTACTTGTTCATCACGAACCGCTGAAACAGGAACAATTGCCGTCCAATCAATACCTATCTGATTTCCCAACTCTTGAACTGCAAGCAGTTGCGTTGCCAGCTCATTACCCGTCACGGTGTCAATCTTTGTGACAATGGCAAACACGTGTTTCTTGTTTAACGCGGCTATTGCCGTGGCGATGTATTTATCTCCTGGACCGATCGCTTCATTGGCGGGGATGCACAACCCAATCGCATCGACTGATCCCCACGTGTCCTTGACTTCATCATTGAGACGTTCCCCAAGAAGAGTGCGAGGGCGATGCATTCCAGGGGTATCAACCAGAATTAGTTGCCCTTCGGGGCGGTTCACGATTCCGCGAATTGTTCTGCGCGTGGTTTGGGGCCGATCAGATGTAATCGCAACCTTGGTACCCATCACGGCATTTAGCAACGTTGATTTGCCCGCATTAGGCCGCCCAACAATAGCCGCAAAACCACTTCTAAACATGCGTCACCATATCCTTTGACTCTGCTGCCTTGGAAGCGGTCGCGCGAGCGAGCATTCCGAGCGCGAAAAGTATGAGCAGGAACCCAACCCAGCCGATCGTGCTCAAGCTTTCACCCAATAACGCGACCGCCAAAATCGTCGCAACTAAAGGTTCCCCCAGGTTCAGAGTTGCGATCGTCCCCGGCATGAGGTTTTTCAACCCGACACCGAAGAGGACATAGGCCAGGGTGGTGACGAAAAGGCCGAGCCAGATGATCGCGATGAGTCCCGAAGGGCTAGCGAACCAGGTTCCACCCGTGATAACGAAGGGGAGGAGCAACAGTGCGCCGAGGGAAAAGGACGCGGCCAAAATGTGATTGGCACCATGACCGAGTGCGGCGAGTTTTGTCCCAGAGTTCGTCATCACCGCGTAACTGGCAGCAGCCGCGAGGCCTGCCGCTACTCCCCACAGGTTGAGCGAATCCCCCGTCGGTGCACCCACGAGAAGGATTACACCGCCAATTCCAATAACTGTCGAAACGAACCAAATGGGCGAAGGCCGTCCAGCCCCCCATACCCACCCGAGCAAACCCGAAAACCAAGGAGCGGCACAAATGGTGACCAGTGTGCCAATGGCGACTCCCGCTAGATCCGCACTGAGAAAGAAGAACAACTGGAATGCACCGACCGCGAGTCCCATTAACCAGGTCAGTGGGTGGCGAAACATGGACAGGAATCCCAATCCGCGAGTAACAATGATGAGACCAATCGCGCCAACGAGGAGGCGCCACGCAGCAACAGCGGTGGGTGAAGCCTCAGGAATAAGAATCGCTGCAGTTGTTGCTGACGTTCCAAATAGGGCAGCTGCTCCGAGGACGGCAAAAACCGCTACTCGGTTGCTACTCTGATTCATCAATAGTGCCCACAGCGGGCGGGATCGCACGCACGAACCCGATGCGGTTACGGCGACCACTGCCAGGCTCCGCAATCAAGGTCCAGCCGTCAACGTCGATCGTTGAATCTGCAATGGGAACGCGACCCAATTTCTTTGCCACCAACCCAATAACAGAGTCGACTCCCTCCTCTTCAGAGTCAATATCGCCTTTGATCAAGTCATTAAAGTCATCAATATTCATTCGCGCCATTACCCGGAATGAACCGTCTTCTAATTCCTCAACCTCAGGAGCTGCAGTGTCGTACTCGTCAGCGATTTCACCAACAATTTCCTCGAGGATGTCCTCGATCGTAATGAGACCCGCGGTGCCGCCGTATTCATCGACAACAATCGCCATGTGAACGCGCGCCGCCTGCATGTCCCGCAGCAGGTCATCAACCTGCTTGCTATCAGGAACAAAGTAGGGCGAGCGCATTAGATCCTCCACGCGTTCCTGTTGTTCAGCATCCCGGTATTCAAAAACCCGTTTGACAATGTCTTTGAGGTAGAGCACCCCGATGACGTCGTCGGAGTTCTCTCCGATAACGGGGATGCGGGAGAACCACGATCTCAAACCGAGCGACAAAGCCTGCCGAAGAGTCTTGTTTCGTTCAATGAACACCATCTCGGTTCGAGGAACCATGACTTCACGGGCGAACGTGTCGCTCAGTTCAAAAACTGAGTGAATCATCTGCCGCTCGTCGTCCTCGATCAACGAGTCTGCTCCGGCCATGTCGACCATCTCACGCAGATCCGCTTCAGAATCAAAGGGGCCCTCACGGAAACCCTTTCCTGGTGTCAATGCGTTTCCGATCAGGATCAGCAGAGTTGTCACGGGTCCCAGGATTGTGGCTAAGAATCGAGTAGGTCCGGCAGCAAATAAAGCGATGGGCTCGGCATGTATGCGCCCAAGGGTCCGTGGCGCGACGCCGAGGCCGACGTAGGACACAACTATCAACACGCCGGCGGTTGCAGCGAATGCAGCGAAAAAAGTCCAGTTCAACTGAGCGTCAAGAAACCCAATGAGTTCAAAGCTCACCAATGCGAAAGCACTCACACTCGCGACTGTGGAAACAAAGAGCAAAACATTTACGTATCGAGCGCGATCTCCCAGAATCACCAGAAGTTTGTCGGCCCTGGCCCCCTGGCGGGTTTCTTCAACGCGACTGCGAGAAATTCTGCCGATTGCAGTCTCGGCACTGATGAGCAAGCCGGCGAAAATAAAGAGGATGAGCGCGATGACAAGCGTCGAAATCACGACTGCCCCTTCCAGCATTCCAAAAGTTGATCTTGTAACTCAAACATATATGTATGGGCATCGGGATCTTGGTGATCCAAGCCTAAGAGATGCAGCACCCCGTGCGTGACGAGGAACTCCGATTCCTCTTGCAGTGACCTTCCGCTTTCCTGCATCTGGGGTAGGAGGAAATCGGGGCAGATCACAATATCTCCCAGAATCCCCTGCTCGCTCATTTCACCTTCGCTGGGTAAAGAGACCTCGTCCATGGGAAAGGACAAGACGTCGGTGGAACCCGGTTCCTGCATCCAGTCCTCATGCAGCGTTGTCATGCGCTCTGAATCAATAAATGTCACTGAGATCGTTGAATCAGGGTGGATACGCAGATGCGCCAAATGATGCTCAACCACAGAGTCAATGGCACTGAGATCTATGTGAGCAGGGGTCTCGTTGGATATTTCACGCGGTCCAGTAGACATGGTTACTGCTTTGGTCCGATCTCCTGATTGGCGTCATAACGGTCGTAGGCAGCAACAATGTCACCAACAAGGCGATGCCTAACAACATCACTGGCTGTGAGTCTGCAGAATGCAACATCGTCCAAACCTTCAAGGATCTCTGACACGACACGCAAGCCGCTTGTTGTCCCACCGGGTAAATCAACCTGCGTGACATCGCCGGTAACAACCATTGTCGAACCGAATCCAAGGCGGGTTAGGAACATTTTCATTTGTTGGGCGGACGTGTTTTGGGCTTCGTCGAGAATAATGAATGCATCATTGAGCGTGCGACCACGCATGTAGGCCAATGGAGCTACTTCAATCGTTCCGCTGGTGATCAATCTCGGAATCGACTCGGGATCGATCATGTCGTGTAGGGCGTCATAGAGTGGTCGCAAGTACGGATCAATCTTTTCAGAGAGAGTACCTGGCAAGAAACCCAACTTTTCACCCGCTTCAACCGCGGGGCGAGTTAGAACGATGCGATTAACCTCTTTGGCTTGTAACGCCTGCACAGCTTTGGCAACTGCAAGGTAGGTCTTGCCAGTTCCCGCAGGCCCTATGCCAAAAACCACCGTGTTCAGATCAATGGCTTCAACATATTTCTTCTGGTTGAGGGTCTTGGCTCGGATTGTTTTACCGCGATTACTCAAAATATTGGTGGACAGCAATTCAGAAGGTCGCGTTCCCGATTTCATCAACGAAATAGATCTCTCAACCGTTTCAGGGGTAAGCGCTTGGCCAGTTTTCAACACGGCCAACATCTCAGAGAGCAAAGTGTCAATGACTTCGACATCAGCAGAATCGCCTTCAAGCGTGATCTGGTTTCCGCGCACCAAAATGTCGACTGTCGGGAAAGCGATTTCAACGAGCCGGATGTATTCGTCCGAGGACCCGAGAAGTGACACCATGGGGTAGGCCGATGGCACTTCAATGACGGTGCGTGCGGATGCCGGCTTCGCAGTGGCTGTGTTTGGCATAGTCATTATCCCGGCGGCCAAGTCATGGCACGGCCACCAAGCACGTGTCCGTGCGCGTGAAAAACACTTTGACCTGCCCCAGCACCGGTGTTGAACACGAGTCTGTAGTCGTCGATTCCAGCTGCGCGTGCAACTTGCTCGGTCGTTGCGAGCAGCCTGCCAGCGAGTTCAGGATTAGCCTGAGCCATTGACGCCGCACTTTCATGGTGCTCGATGGGGATGACCAAAGTGTGCACCGGGGCCTGAGGATCTATGTCGGTGAATGCAACGAATTCGTCAGTGCGCAGCACAACGTTGGCAGGGATTTCTCCCGCAACTATGGAGCAAAATAAGCAATCCGACACCGTCCTATCCTTCCATGCCTGAGCGCTGCGCGCTTGGTCGCGTTGCGAACAGGTGCGCAAGCCCCACGACACCCGCGGTCGCCGAACGCAGAACGCCCGTGCCAATGGTCAATGAAAATGAACTCTCGGGTGCCGATTGCTCGAAAAATTCCCGCTCACGCGGACTCATTCCACCCTCCGGTCCAACAACGAGCAGCACGGACCCTTCAGAAACTTGAGCAAATGCCACACCATCTGATTCCTCCATGAAGATCACTTGATCGAAATCAGCAAACTGTGATGCGAGAGCTTTCGAGTCAACAGGTGCAAAAATGTTCGGGGTCCATGATCTACGCGACTGCTCGGTTGCCGCCCGCACGACATTTACCCACTTGTCCACATTTTTTTTCGCTTTATCGCCTGACCATTTAACAATTGAATGCTCGGCTTCCCATGGGATAAAGGCTGTCGCCCCGACTTCGGTCATCATTTCAATTGCCCGCTCCAGACGGTCCCCTTTGATGAGGGCCTGAGCGACTGTGATGTTTGGTTGAGGCCTGGTTTCTGAAGTAACCGAGTCAACACGAAAGTGACCTGGTGACATGAGGTTGCCACGAGCACGAGTGCCGAGACCATCCACCAAATCAATGATTTCGGAGTTCCCCATTCGGGTCACTTTCATGTGGTGGGTAACCTGCGCATCGAGTTCAATATCAGCGCCACCTTGCACATTGCTGAGCGTCACAGGGTCTACAAGGAATGTTGAGGCGCTCACGAATAACTACATTTCATCGAGAACTGAATGCGTCTTTGAGTCGACTGAATAATTTTGGTGAATTAGCCCGGCCGACCACCTGATTTGGCTTCTCATCACGGCTCTCAGCCAATTGGCGCAGTAGCTCCTCTTGCTCGGGAGTTAGTTTGCGCGGTGTTTCCACGTTGACATGGACAAACAGATCGCCCCGTGAACCGCTGCGCAATCGCGTTGCGCCCTTACCCTTCAAAGTAATGACTTCACCTGATTGAGTTCCTGCATTAATCGGAATGTCCTCGTAACCATCAAGAGTTTCAAGCCCAATGGAGCTGCCCAATGCGGCAGAAGTCATGGGAATCGTGATTGCGCAATGCAGTGATTCACCTTCGCGTTCAAAGATTTCGTGGCCACGGACCACGATCTCTACGTAGAGATCACCTGCCGGACCTCCGTTGGGGCCAGCTTCGCCCTCACCCTGGAGTTGAATGCGGGTGCCGTTGTCAACGCCCGCAGGAATCGCAATGGTTAACGTTCTGCGATGGCGAACGCGTCCCTGACCTGAGCATTCGATGCAAGGGTGCGGAATAGTGGTTCCAAACCCTTGGCACGCAGGACATGGCCGTGAAGTCATCACCTGGCCCAAGAACGACTGCTGAACCGACTGAATCTCCCCGCGACCTTTACACATTGCGCAGGTTTCCAATGCTGAGCCGGCAGCCAAGCCTTGCCCTTCACACTTTTCGCAGGATATTGCAGTGTCGACCGCAATCTCTCTGGTCTCACCGAACACCGCTGCGTTCAAGTCAATAGTGATGCTGATGAGGGCATCTTGACCACGACGTGCACGACCACGTGGCCCGCGCCCCTGACCACGACCTCGGCCGCCAAAAAAGGCATCCATCACGTCGCCGAAATCGAAACCGCCTTGGAACCCTCCACCTCGATTGCTCAGCGGGTCTCCGCCAAGGTCATACATTTGACGTTTCTCAGGATCGCTGAGAACTTCATATGCTGCCGTAACCATCTTGAACTTCTCTTGGTGCTCAAGATCTGGATTGACATCGGGGTGAAGCTCTCGCGCGAGTTTGCGGTAGGCCTTCTTGATTTCTTCGGGGCTGGCATCTTGTTGGACACCAAGGAGGGCGTAATAGTCAGTGGACACGTTTCTCATTCGTCTAGTTCTCGGACAGGATTCGGCTGACGTACTGGGCGACTGCTTGCACTGTGCTCATGGTTCCTGCGTAATCAATGTGTGTTGGTCCGACAACACCGAGGGATGCGACCGGTGCATTCTCTTTTCCGTATTGCGACGTAACAACAGAGGTCGAACTCAATCCAGCAAATTCATTTTCGTGCCCAATGCGGACGGATACCTTCTGGGAATTAGCAGTCTCCCCGAGCAGTTTCAAGAGAACAACTTGCTCCTCGAGTGCTTCAAGGACCGGTTGAATGCTCATGGCAAAAACTTGGTTGTAGTGGGCCAAATGGGACGTTCCACCTAAAACAATGCGCTCATCAAGTTTCTCAGTGACGGTTTCAAGGATGGAAGCGATAACTGCATGAACGAGCGGTCGCGCATCAGCGGGGAATTCCTGGTCAAAGTTTTCAAGTCGGGCAGGAATGGAGGAGAATGGCTGATCCGCGACAGCAACGGAGAGTCTCGCTCTCAGCTCTGCCAAAAGATCCTCTTGTAACGGAAGTGCGCAATCAACGATTCGCTGTTCCACGCGTCCACTGTCTACGATCAAAATGATCATGAGTTTGTGATCAGTCACGGGTATGAATTCAATGCGCCTCACGTGACTGCGCGCAAGCGATGGGTATTGAACCACCGCAACCTGTTTGGTGAGTTGAGCCAGCAGCCTAACCGTGCGTCCCATGACATCGTCCAGATCTGCCGCTTCACCGAGGAATCGATCAATTCCCTTGCGCTCGGCTGGACTCAGCGGCTTGATCTGGGAAAGTTGGTCAACGAAAAGGCGGTAGCCCTGATCGGTGGGAACTCGACCGGCCGAGGTGTGCGGTGCGGTGATGTAGCCCTCTTCTTCGAGTGCGGCCATATCGTTGCGGATCGTGGCCGGCGAAACACCAAGTTGGTGCCGATCAACCAGTCCCTTTGAACCAACGGGCTCATGGGTTGCCACATAATCCTGAACAATTGCCTTCAGAACGGCCAGCCGTCGCTCTTCAAGCATGGGACCCTCCTGAACCTCGCACTCACATTGCCTGCGATCTAGTAGTTAGCACTCTCAAACCTTGAGTGCCAAGTGTACGCCCGTTTTGCTGAACCTTCAGCCTAGGAGTTCACGGACAGCCAGATCTGCCAAAAGCCGACCCTGTGGAGTGACTCGGACCACACCTGCCCCCCACGCGGCTGAATCCAGAATTCCTCTGCCAATTAGTCCCGAGACTCGCTCCGACTCGGAATCGGTCAGACAATCTGCGGTCAGCCCTGCTCTCGTGCGAAGCCCCAACATGATCATTTCAGTGTGTTCCTGCTCAGGTGTAAGAGTTTCCTCTCCAGCACGCAGACTTGACCCCGATTCCAGCGCGGCTGCATAGGTTGAGGGGTGCTTGTGATTCCACCAGCGGGTGCCACCGACATGGCTGTGTGCGCCGGGTCCGATTCCCCACCAGTCTGAATTCAGCCAATACGCTTGATTGTGCGTACACTCACCGCCCGGTCTCGCCCAGTTTGAAACCTCGTACCAATCAAAGCCCGCCGCTCCAAGCATTGTGTCAATGATTTCGTATCGGTCAGCACACACGTCATCGTCGGGAGCGGGGATCTCACCACGAGCCACTTGCCGCGCTAGCGGAGTTCCCTGCTCAACAATGAGTGAATAGGCCGAAACATGATCAACACCAGCATCGATAACCGCACTCACACTGTCGCGAACATCTTGATCTGACTCCCCCGGCGTGCCATAAATCAGATCAAGGTTCACGTGATCAAATCCAGCGGCGCGAGCAAGCTTGGCCGCATTGACACTTGCACCTGGAGTGTGGGTTCGCTGCAACACTTTCAACACGTTGCTCGCAGCGCTCTGCATGCCTAATGAGATTCGCGTAAACCCACCTGCATGCAATTGCTCAAGCATTTGTGCATCAACGGAGTCAGGGTTGGCTTCTGTAGTAATCTCAATATTTGACTCAAGGTTGAATGAAGTTCCGATGCTCTCCAACACCGAGTTCAACGCGGACGCACCAATGAGGGTTGGTGTCCCACCCCCAATAAACACTGAATCGACGGGGCGATTCCCCAATTGTTCTGATGCATTCTTGATCTCACGGATCAGAAACTCGTGAAAATTTTCTTGATCAACTCCTGAGCCCAATTCCTTGGCCGTATAGGTGTTGAAGTCACAGTAACCGCACCTACTTGCACAAAACGGAACATGTACATAAAGCGACAGCGCAGTCATAATGTGTGCTCCACCGAGCTATTTCTTGGCAGGTGCGTCTGAGGTCGATAGCGCAGCGATGAATGCTTCCTGCGGGACCTCAACGCGTCCCACCATCTTCATGCGCTTCTTTCCCTCCTTTTGCTTTTCCAGCAATTTGCGCTTGCGAGAGATATCACCGCCATAGCATTTTGCTAGAACGTCTTTACGCATTGCTCGCACGGTTTCACGGGTGATGATTCGTGAACCTATGGCCGCCTGAATGGGCACCTCAAATTGCTGGCGTGGAATGAGTTCCTTCAACTTTTGCGCCATGGAAACTCCATAGGCATACGCCTTGTCACGGTGGACCACAGCACTGAAGGCATCAACAGGGTCACCGTGCAACAGGATGTCGACCTTGACCAAGTCTGCGTCCTGCTCACCTGTTGGTTCATAATCCAATGACGCATAACCGCGAGTTTTTGATTTCAGTTGATCGAAGAAATCAAAAACAATTTCAGCAAGAGGCAACGTGTAACGCAACTCCACCCTGTCCTCTGACAGGTAATCCATACCCAGCAAAGTTCCACGGCGCTGCTGGCACAGCTCCATGACTGCACCAACAAACTCTGACGGCAGGATCACCGTTGCTCGAACAATAGGTTCAAAAATTTGGGCGAGCTTGGAATCAGGGAATTCACTCGGATTCGTCACAACAATTTCTTTACCCGCATCTGTCACTACTCGGTAAATCACGTTCGGTGCAGTGGAAATCAAATCAAGATTGAATTCGCGCTCAAGTCGCTCGCGCACAATCTCGAGATGCAGCAAGCCAAGGAAGCCGCAACGGAAACCAAAACCCAATGCAAGAGATGTTTCAGGTTCATAGGTCAAGGCGGCATCGTTAAGTTTTAACTTGTCCAGAGCGTCACGGAGTTCGGGATAGTCCGAACCGTCCAGTGGATACAGACCGGAAAAAACCATGGGCCTGGGATCGCGGTATCCCCCCAGAGATTCAGTGGCGCCGCGCAGCGCCGTTGTTACCGTGTCACCGACTCGCGACTGGCGCACATCTTTTACGCCCGTAATGAGATACCCAACTTCACCAACGCCAAGCCCCGCTGTGGCAATTGGCTCAGGTGAAATCACACCGACTTCAAGGAGTTCATGGGTCGTGCCAAGTGACATCATTTCGATTTTGTCGCGAGTTGCGATACGGCCATCAACAACACGGACATAGGTGACAACACCGCGATAAGTGTCATAGACCGAGTCAAAGATTAATGCGCGTGCGGGCGCATTGGGGTCACCTTGTGGGGCAGGGATCTTTTCCACTACCCGCTCAAGGAGTTCGCTCACACCTTCACCTGTCTTGGCAGAAACTCTAAGGACATCATCTGGCGAGCACCCAATGATGTGCGCTATTTCGGCGGCGTATTTCTCAGGCTGGGCCGCTGGCAGATCGATCTTGTTCAACACGGGAATGACTTCGAGGTCGTTTTCCATGGCCAAATAAAGATTTGCCAGGGTTTGCGCCTCAATGCCCTGAGCCGCGTCGACCAAAAGGACAGCCCCCTCGCAGGCGGCCAGGGACCGCGAGACTTCATAGGTAAAGTCCACGTGACCTGGGGTGTCAATCAGGTTCAATACATACTGCTCCCCGGAGACAGCCGTGTAGGGCAGGCGAACAGCCTGTGACTTGATGGTGATCCCACGTTCACGTTCAATATCCATGCGATCGAGGTACTGAGCTCTCATGGAGCGGGCGTCAACCAATCCCGTGTGCTGGAGCATCCGGTCCGCCAATGTCGACTTCCCATGGTCAATGTGGGCAATTATGCAGAAATTGCGCACAATCTCAGGATTCGTGGTTCCTGGGACGGGACCGGACGGGCTGCTAGTCAAAGAGTTCCTTTAATTGTGGCCGAAATGTGGCGTGGACGACTCGACTGAGTATGCCCTATGGTTCAAACCCCGACCGAGGAGACATGCCTGAGCAGACCTGCTCCACGCTCACCCCTGAAACAGTCCTCTTGAGCCCCCGATAGCTCTGAGAACTCACCTAGGGGTAGTCTGTGCAGGCACTACCAACGAAACAACCCCAATTTTCAAACCAAGATCTGTACTTCAACGAGATCTTTACCGCTGAGCTGAAAGAGTCTGAAAACGTTATGGCGAATATTAAATCGCAGAAGAAGCGCATTCTCACGAACGAGAAGGCACGCCTTCGCAATAAGTCTGTGAAATCCTCATTGAAATCCGCTGTGCGCAAGTTCCGCGAGGCAGCTGACAGTGGCGATGCCGCAGCAGCAAACGAAGCCGCACGCGCCGCTAATCGCGAACTCGACATTGCCGTGCGCAAGGGTGTTATTCACTCGAACCAAGCCGCTAACCGCAAGTCCTCTATTTCCAAGAAGGCTGCTTCGCTCTAAGCCAACAACTCTTCTAGTAACCCGCGCTAACTACTAGCGCGGGTTACTAATTTCTCCAGCTCGAAAAGTTTCTGCTCGGGGTCAAGTGCACTCCCAATCGCCACTCCGCCTTTCATCGCCGGATCAGCCTGAGACAGCGTCACGATCATGGATGCCAGTCGTCGCTGATCACCACTCCACCGAGACCATTGGTGTCGCAGGGCTTTCACTTTCCACGGCGGTACACCCGCTTCACGCGCGACATCAGTATCGGATGCTCCAGGCGCCGCACCACCGACAAGCACAAGTGAGCGCAGCCCGGTCGTGAGAGCGGTCACCGTTGTAACACCTAGGCGTCCCGTATCCGTTTCCAATGAACTCTGTCGCAGCAGGGTGATCGCTTCAACTGCGCGCTTCTCCCAGACAGCATCGGAAATGGCGAACCCACTGATTGGTGCAGTTCCCTCGAAGTAGGCGCGAACATGTTGTTCATCGATTGGGTCTAACTCGACATCACTGCAGAGTTGACCAATCGCGTTCACGAGCGCCGGGAGCTCCTGGCCCATTGACTCCACCAGGAGGTTCAATGCTGCTGGCGTCATTTTCCGCTTGCGCTTGGTGACCTCTTTGACCAAAAAGTCCGTGGTATCTCGCCCTCGACGGATTTCCTTGCACTCGATCTTCTCACCGCCTGCTTTCACCGCAGCGTCAATGAGAGGTTTGCGCTTAACCCCACCGGGGTGAGTGAGGAGTAACCACACGTTCTCTGGCAGATCCGCCATGACTTCCTTGAGCGCATCAACACCATCATCATTAAGGTTATCGATTCCTTCAATCAACACGATGACATCGTCACCGAACAACGTTGGGGCGCACGCCTGAGTGATAGCGGTTCCGCTGGATTCCTCTCCTGCGTGCACAGTGATAGTAGAGACCTCAGGGAGTTCTTTTCTCACGGCGGCAATCATTGCGCTCTTGGCTCGATCAGTGAGTACGGTCTCGGGACCCACACAGACCGTTATCCGATTGACCACCCCCCAAGCATGCCACGTTGCTCCTCGTATGTGTCCGAGACCAATCATCCGTGGCTGCTGTCACCTACTGAAACATGTGTCCACCAATAGCAAGTGGGCCCCCAACATCGGTTCGATAAATTTTTAGTGCACCCCATGCCATCAAAGCTTTGGAACTGGGATGCCCGTAATCATTATCCGCTCCCACACTAAATAGTGCGACGGATCCACCCGCCCAATCAATGAAATCAGGATCAAAATTCGCTGAGCCGTGGTGCGGAACCTTCACAATGTCGACCTTGACCGGAGGCACTGCTGCCATGATCGCACGCTGCGCCTCGCGTTCAATGTCACCCGTTAGAAGTATCTTTATCCCACCAATTTCAGCGAGCAGCACAGCACTGGAGTTATTGGGCACCGATCCCGCATTGATCACCCGCGCAGGCCAAAGAACCGTGATCGAATCGGCTCCGTCAATTTCGGAGTTGAAATTCAAGATTTGCCCCGCCTCTAATGAATTCTCTGGGATTAAGTCTGCGATAACTGACTCGACGTAGGCGTACTGATCCTGCGGTTCGTGATACCCGGTCGAATAGATGGCCGAGACCTCTCTCCCCCGCAACACTCCTTCGAGCCCTCCCGCATGATCACGGTGAAAATGAGTAATTACGACCGCCGCAATTTTGGTAACACCCAGGTCACTTAGGCACTGATCAATGGGGTCTGGGGTTGCACCCGTATCAACCACGATCACGGAGCCACCCGTGCTGCGCAATACCAATGCATCACCTTGACCAACATCACACATCGCCAGCAACCAATTTTCTTGAACCCATGACGTTGATGAACCGCGGGTAACAAGCGCAGCCATTAATGCCAGCGGTAGAACAAGTAAGACCAACTTTCGCCGTGTCACCTGCACCACCGCGCCCACGATCACTAGGAGTAGGAGTGTCACGAGGATTTGCCCGCCAGCAAGTGTTGGCCAGGTGGAAAAGTAGGAAGCCAACATTGCGATCCACGCGGCTGGCCATGAGCTCACAACTGCAATCACATGCCCGAGCGGAAGGTGAACGACAGATGCAACGGAGCTGAGCAGCCCTCCGATTGTAATGAAGGGCACTGCGGGCATGGCCAAAACATTTGCCGGTACCGAGCCAAGGCCAATAGGGACACCCATGGCGATCAAAACCGGGAGTGTGGAAATTTGGGCTGCAATGGTCAGGGTTGCAGCGCCCACTACTACCGGTGGTGTTCGTTGAATGACCGGTAGTTGCTTAGCGCATGAAATCAGGACGGGAGTCAGGAGAATGAGCCCAGCGGTGGCGCTCACCGACAGCGCGAAGCCCCAGGTGATTCCCAGGCTTGGGTCGAATAAGAGCAAAATGATGACCGCCGTCGCTAGAACCGATGGGCCCGCGCGGCGGCCCCCGACGAGAAGGCTCAGCACAACAATGGCTCCCATGGTTGCCGCTCGGAGAACACTTGGCTGTGGTGAAACGAGGACGACGTAGAAAGCCAGTGCCGCAAGTGATACCACTACTCGACCGACCAGTCGCAATCCGACCAATGCGCAAGCAAGGATCACCATCGCGAGGAGGATTGTGATGTTGCCGCCTGAGACCGCGGTTAAATGCGCCAAGCCGCTCAACCGCATTTGGTCCTTGACCTCAGCAGGTAAAGCACTTTCATCACCGATAGCAAGACCGGCGACAAGCGAACCCGCATTGGGATTAATTCCAACAAGGCCATCGCGCAAACCCTCTCTCAAGGATTGGGCCCAGTGGTCGATAGCGCCAGGGGGTGCGATCGTCTCAATCGATTCAACATTGTTCAGGGCTGCCGCAAAGTTTCCATAGCGGCGCGATTCACCAACTGAACCGAACACTCGAACATGAGTTCCGGGCGATGGAATGTCGATTTCCATGTCAATCTCAACGGTCAAAGGAACTTCGACTCCATATACCCCAGTTGAATCTGATATCCAAGTCGATGCAATTGACAGCTCCCGAACTTTCGGTGTCTTCCATACTGCGCCAGCACCGGTGCCTCTCACCCGCGGCTCACCTTGGATAACCCCGAGAACGCTCACCTGTTGTTTGACGTCAATCCATCGCGCAAGTGGTTGCGCACTCTGGGCATTGACCTGCATGCTCGTAGATGCCAAACCAAGAATGAACCCGGAAATGCCAACAATGATAGTGACACCCCGTGAACTGACCTGCCAATGGAACGTCACCGACAACACCACTATGACAAGGGCCAAAGCCAGGAGCACTAGGCACAAAATGAGGACTGCACCGGAACGCTCGCTCCTCTCTGCGACTGGACCATTAGTAACAATGAAAGTGAATGCAGTTCCTAACCAGATTGCCGCAGCGGGAACAACGAGTCGCAGATCCACGAATGACCGCGGTCACAAGGTCGCAACAGTTTGAATTTGCCCCAGTATGGATTCACCTATACCAGACACATTGCCCAATTCGATGACATCCTTGAACGGACCATTGGCATCTCTGAAGGCGACAATGCGCGCGGCGAGCACTGGTCCTACACCTGGCAATTCCTCCAGGTCACTCGCTGAGGCTGAATTGATGCTTATGCCTTGGGTGGCGCCGCCTGCTGTTATGCCCACCATGATTTGCTCTCCATCAACCGCTTCGCGTGCAAGGTTGACCGATTCAGCGGCCTTCTTCTTGGTCACGCCGCCTGCAGCCTCGATTGCATCGGCGATTCGTGAGCCCCTGGGCAAGTGATAGAGACCTGGGTTTTTGACCAATCCTGCGACATGAACAACTACCTCAGCTGACAACAGTGAATCCTTGGATTCCGTCAGTACTAGCGACTCCTCCATGGCAACGGTGCCATCTACTTCCAATGCGGATTGCGGTGCAGCGTTGGGCATACCCCGCCACCACATCAGAGTGACAACGGTCAACAGTCCGACAACTATCACCAGCAAGGCGCGCATGGATGGCTTGTTCCAATGACCCAACGCAATTTTCGCTGATTGAGGTGCCTCATCGACGTCCGGCTTCACCCTGTGTGCAGCAGGCGCCGCTAGCGCGGGCTGAATTTTCCATTGCTCGACAGCAAGCATCAGTCTCTCTGATGCACGGGAACTAGTGGACTTGTTGAAACCAAGCATGCCCCGACGTTAAAGGCAGCAAGAAAGGATTACCAGACCCCAGAAATTGGTTGTGGATTGTCTGACACGATGATCGCCACAAGCCCTGGTCCAGCGTGAACACCGACCACGGCGTCAACTTCAGAGATTACGATCTCAGCTTTTGGGTAAACGATCTTGAGAAAATCCGCACACTTTTGTGCTCGGCCGGGTGCACCAAGATGTTGAATGCCAAAGCGTGCGCAGGAGTCATTTTTCACTCGAGCCAACGCCAACTCGACGATCCGTTCAACGGCACGTGACTCTGTTCGAACTTTTTCGCACGGTGCAATGAGGCCATCCGTGAGTTGCAAGATCGGCTTTACTGCTAGCGCGGTTCCGATCAATGCACTTGCAGCACCAATGCGACCACCTTTGCGCAGATATTCAAGGGTGTCCAGATAAAAGTAGACGGATGCTTCACGAGCCCTGAGACTGAGTACGCGGGCGACAACTTCGATGGGCGCGCCTTGAGCCGCGACACTGGCAGCATCGAAAACAGAAAGACCGAGTCCGAGTCCAATTGACTGGCTGTCAACAACTTCAACCGGAAGAGTGCAATCCTTAGCGGCCATCCGTGCTGACTCAAAAGTACCGGAGAGCCCCGCCGAAAGAGTTCCCACAGCAACGCCGTCATATCCCCCTGCATGCAGATCTTCAAAAACTTTCAGGAATCGATCCGGGGCGGGACGCGAGGTCGTTACGTGCAGACCCTCTTCCAGCGACTGGACGATTTCATGTGGAGAAATATCTTCACGGACAACACCGTCGATGATCACGTCGACCGGGACGACTTTGATGTCGTACTTATGCAGCATTTCAGGAGGGAGCCCCGCACTCGCATCCGTCACGACTGCAACTTTGGGCATTAGTCAGGTACAACATTCACTAGTTTCGGTGGCCTAACAATCACCGTGCGAATTCCTCGACCCTCGAGCGCAGCTACGACTGCCTCGGAGGCTAATGCAAGTTTTTCAAGCTCGCCAGCATCGATGTCTGGGCTGACCTCAAGCCGCTCTTTGACTTTGCCAGCAACTTGCACCACACAGGTGACTGAATCTTGAACGAGCAATGCTGGATCAACCAGCGGCCACGCAGCTCGAGCGACAGAGGGCTCATGTCCCAACCGACTCCACATGTCTTCAGCGGTATAGGGAGCAACAACGGACAGCATGATGGCAACAGCCTCAGCAGCCTCGCGCACCGCAGGATCTGCTGGACCGCACCCCGAATCGATTGCCTTTCGTGTGACGTTGACCAACTCCATGACACGGGCAACAACAACGTTGAAACGCATGGACTCGATGCTTTGTTCGGCGTCAGCAACAGCCTTATGAACAGCCTTTCGCAGTTCAAGATTGCCGGTGCTGAAATCGACACCCGGCGCGCTGGTGACATCACCGGACAGGCGCCACGCACGTGCGAGGAATTTGCGTGAACCTGAGGGCGAGACTTCGGCCCAGTCGATGTCGTCTTCGGGGGGACCAGCAAAAACCATTGACAGGCGAATGGCATCAACGCCGTTTGCATCGAGTTCATCGGTCAAACGAACCAAGTTGCCGCGGGACTTGCTCATTGCGCTGCCATCCTTGAGCACCATGCCCTGATTCAGCAGTCGCGTAAATGGCTCGACAAATGTGACCAGACCCATGTCGTAAGCAACTTTGGTCCAGAAGCGTGCATACAGCAAATGCAGGATCGCATGAGTGACGCCACCGACATATTGATCGACGGGCAACCACTCATTAACTGACTGCGAGCTAAATGGTGCAGTCGAATTATTAGGATCGGCATAGCGCAGGAAGTACCAGGATGAGTCCACGAAGGTATCCATGGTGTCGGTGTCGCGCAGTGCAGGCCCTCCACACATTGGGCAAGCAACATTGACCCAGTCTGTTGCCGTGGCCAAGGGCGAAACACCCTGCGGACTGAGGTCTAGTCCCTCGGTACTGGGCAGCTCAACCGGTAGTTGATCCTCAGGAACGGCAACTTCACCGCACTTTTCGCAGTGAATGATGGGAATGGGCGTACCCCAGTAACGTTGACGAGAGATCAACCAGTCGCGCAAACGGTAATTGGTTGTTGGCTCGCCAGTTCCGCGTTCGCCCAACACAGTGATCATTGCCTCAATGGCCTCGGCTTTGCCTAATCCATCAAGTGGCCCTGAGTTGATGTGAGGGCCGTCATCGGCGGTCGCGATGCCCGTTTCACGGGGATCGGTTTCTGATTCAACAACCACCGTGACCGGCAAGTTGAACGTGCGGGCAAAGTCCAAGTCGCGCTGGTCATGGGCAGGTACCGCCATGATCGCACCCGTGCCGTAATCGGCGAGAACGTAGTCAGCGGCGTAAACGGGAATTTTCTCGCCGTTAACAGGATTAATGGCGTAGCGGTGCAGGAAGACTCCTGTTTTTTCTTTGCCAGAATCCAATCTATCCATTTCGGAGGACGCTTTGACTTTGTCCAGGTAAATATTGAACTCGGCCTCTGCTTCGGTTCCAGCCGCAAGTTCGGCTGCAAGATCAGAGTCAGCAGCCACAACAAAGAAGGTTGCGCCATAAAGGGTGTCAGGTCGCGTGGTGTACACCGTCACAGCTTCATCGCGACCTTCAATGGCAAAGTGAACGTGCGCGCCCTGTGAGCGACCAATCCAGTTGCGTTGCATCAGTAGAACTTTCTCGGGCCATTGGCCTTCGAGTTGATCCATGTCCGCGAGTAAACGGTCTGCGTAATCGGTGATGCGCAGGTACCACTGAGCCAGTTTCTTTTTTGTCACTGCTGCGTCACAGCGTTCGCAGAGTCCAGCAACAACCTGCTCATTGGCCAATACTGTCTGGCAGTTAGGGCACCAGTTCACGGCGCTGAACTTGCGGTAGGCCAGCCCGCGTTTGAACATCTCTAAGAAAAACCATTGGTTCCAGCGATAGTAGGTGGGATCGCACGTATAAAGAACACGATCCCAATCAAATGAGCAGGCGTAGTTTCGCATTGATGTTTTTTGTTGCTCGATATTGGCGTAGGTCCATTCACCGGGATCGAGATTGTTTTTGATCGCAGCATTCTCAGCGGGCAACCCAAATGCGTCCCACCCAATCGGGTGCATAACGTTAAATCCTTTGAGCACCCAGTAGCGGGCGATCACGTCGCCGATTGCATAGGCCTCGGCGTGACCCATGTGCAAATCACCCGATGGGTAAGGGAACATGTCGCAGACATACTTTTTGGGCCGATTATCGGCGGAATCGCCAGAACGGAAGGGTGCTAGTTCATCCCAGATGGGGAGCCAGCGGTTCTGGATCGCGGCAAAGTCATACTGCTCACCTTGATCGTTCCCTGCATTCACCGCTTGCTCGCTCACGTTTGCTTCAACCATCCTCGTAGTAGTCAACGAGGCTCAAGACTAACCGCCCACACCTTCAATCCCTGCAGCGAACCTCACGCCCCAGTACCGCCGCCAATTCCTGACCCACTGCTTGATGAGTGGCCCACCCCCAGTGCATTCCATCGGGGTTGCTCTCCCCCAACTCCCGAGACTGAGAAACAATATTTTCGATGTCCACCGCATGCACGCCCTCAGTCGCGCTCCACGAGAGCATGGCCGCTCTGGCGGCTAAATGAAACTTCTGTGAAGGGTATGTATCCCCGCCGTAAGGGGATGGCGTCATGGCAAGAATCGGGATGTCGCCACGTATGGCTCGTACCGCCTGAACAATTCGAGTCAGATATCTATCGGTCGCCTGTTGTGGAAGTTGACGCATCAAGCCACCAGTTTTCGCGACTATAAAAGGTGCACTATTGCGATAGGCCCTTCGCACTTTCCGTCTCAGGGATCCCGATCGGATGTAGGGCATGGAGTCACGGAGATAGGTGGGAATAACGGCTGGCAGTTGATCCATGCCACCGACACATAAGAGAACGGCATCAGCGCGTGGTAAGTACTCTGAAAAAACTATGGGATCTTTTGTCAGCGCCCACCAAGCATCTCGTGCTGTCCAGCCTTCACGAGCGCTCAAGTCAACTATTACGTCTCGCTGACATGCTTCAGAAATCTGCTGGGCAACAACTTGAGGGAACAGCCGCCCATCGCGCGCCGAAACGATTCCCTGCGGGCCTTGAAAAGTCAGCGAATCACCAAAGGTAAGAATGCGAAATCCACCCTCACACCTCAACCTGCTCCGAGACACTTCAGAAACTCCAGCCCAAACCAACAATGCCCACTGAGCGATTCGATCTATTTCGAGAAATGAAGACTCAACTCTGCGGAACCGGGACAGTCGCGTCAAAGGGGAACTGCACTGCTGAGCCATCTGCCCATGGCTGGCCTACCGGCTCGCGTCGCTTGGCCACGTTCTGGACGTTGAGTTCCTTCACCAGCGTCGCCAGTTGCTCGCTCACCGCTGGGTTGCCATAAAGGTTGACGAGTTCCATAGGGTCCCGAGTGGTGTTGTAGAGCTCCCACTCGTCCGGTGCCGGGCCAATCTGTCCGCCCGTGGGGTTCAAGGTTTTGACAGTCGTCATTCCCACCTTGGGACCAGGTTGGTTGACAATTCCCTTCATGAGTGTTTGCACATCCTGCACACCGGGAGTGGTCCAGAAATCCGGATTGTCAAAGTACCGGGTTAACTTCCACATCTCGAGTTGCCCGGCAGGACCTGTGGCCAACTTCATGAAGACCGACTCCAGGCTGGCGGGCTGGGTGACGGGCGCATACTCGGTTCCACGCAGAGACACTGGGTTGCTGCCTTTGAAAATCTGATCATCTGTCATGAAATAGACGGACTGGTCACGGTAGCGCAGATCGTCGTGCTCCCCGAGGATGAAGGGTGACAGATCGCGTCCAACGAGAGGCTGCACTTCCGTGTGGGTCTTTCTCAACTCACTGCGCAAGACACCCTCGTTGAGGCCGGCAAGACCCAGCATGGTGGGAATAAGGTCGGCATGACTGGTCACGATGTCGCTGGCCTCGGCACCACTGAACAACTCAGGATTGTGGAAGATCATTGGCACCTTGACAGTTTCTTCATAGGCGCTGCACCACTTTTGGAACATGCCACCGTGCGAACCGAGCATCTCTCCATGGTCTGACAGGAAGATCACGATGGTGTCGCGATATTGGTTTTTGGAACCTGTGAGCGTCTTGAGCACCTTGGCAATCTCGTCATCGACGTTCTTCTGAAGTTGGTAGTAGAACCGCTGGTAGGGCTCGTCACCGTTCAGTGGCTGGAACCCGAGTGGGTACTGCTGAGTGAAGCTGCCCTGCGCCGTTGGCTTTCCTGAGAGATCCTCATTGCGGGAACGCTCGTACTCGGGTGAGAAAAGGTTTCTCGGTACGTCCGAACCAGCCAGTTGCTGGGCGAGGAAAAATGTTTGCGCAGCCAGGGTTGCCGAGCCCCAAAGCGTAATGTCGTGCGGGTTAACGAACGAATTAACCAGCAACCACGGGGTGGTGGAGTTACGCAGCTGCAACAGCTTTTCTATGCCCCACTGGGCGAACACCTGGTCGCGGCCACGGCCTCCTGGTGCCGATGAGCCCGAGTTCAGCGGGTTGCCGCCGTGCGGCTCAGGGCCGATCCAGCCTGTGAAGCCGTACTCCTCCAGTAGCCCGGCCTCCTCATAGATCTCCTCGAGGTAGGGATCGCGCAAGCCGTTGGCGTTGTAACTGGGCATCGGGTTGTAGCTGCCCGGCTGGTAGATGTCCCCGTCGGAGACGTGCCACTTGCCCTTCCAGTAGGTGTCGTAGCCCGCGGCACGGAAGTAGTTGCCCAGCGTCGGGACGGTACCCGGCTGGAGCCAGTACATGTCCTGCTCGATCGAGCTCTTGGCCGATCCTGACGTCTGCGAAACACCGTGCAGGCTTGGGTACTGTCCCGTGTAGATGGATGATCGGCTCGGCTGACAGGCCACCGACATGATGTGGTGGTTGGTGAACTCGAGCGCCTTGCTGCGCAGAAAGTTTTGTGCCTGCAGGTTCCGGGCACGCCACGCGCGGGTCTCTGCGCTTTCATACTGCGGTGCGGCCCGCATCTCGTCCACCATGATGATGAGGAAGTTGGGGCGTCGCTTGAGCCTGCCGCGGGGGCGGAACGGCTGCATGGGAGCGGCTGCGGCGGAGCTTGATCCTGCCACTCCGGCGGCTGCCGCTGCCGCGCCCGCGGCGCCCATCATCTGCAGCATTCGACGCCTGCTCAGGCGCGAGGCGCGGTGATCATTCAGGGCCGGGTCGATACCGGCATACTCGTTGCTCGAATCATCCATGTCAGTTGCTCCTGTCATCTGTGAGTGAAATCAGCCCGCGAACCGTGTCGTAGGTGACGGTGTAGTCGAAATAGATGGCATTGCCGGTGTTGACGCCACCCCGACCGGAGGGCACGAGCACCACTTGGTTCTCTGAGGCGATGCGCCCAGACTTGATCTGCCACGCGGAGAACGCGCTTCCTGTGCTCGAGAATGATACTGACGTGCCGGTGCGCACCTGTTTCGCAGCGTTAGTCTTCACGCGGGAAAAAACTGCGCCCTTAACCCGAACGGGGTGGCCACCCGAGTCAAACCAGGTGTCGACGCAGTGCTCACCGGTTCGGCCGAAGGTCCAGCAGCCCGGAGCGGCGTGGTCATTCCAAAGCAGTGCTCCATAGCCATCGGGGCCTAGGGGCGGGAGCTGGAAGCTGGCCACAGCGTCGACCGGGTCCGCGGCGCCGAGGATCAAGTGCCCCAGACCAGGTGTGCGAGTGCGAGGAATTCCGCCTAGGTTCAGGCTCCAGCTAGTGCCCGCCTCTCCGGGCAGTGCGCTGAGCGGATTAGTCAGCTGATAGCGACCGGTGCCAATACCGAGGATGCCGTACACGCCTTTGGCTGCCCAAGCGGGCACCAAGGGAGAAGAGCTATCGACGTACTGGAAGCCAAGCGGCCGAGTTGTGGTCACGCCACCGATCGTCATCGTCGCCTTTCCGAGCAGCCCAGGGATACTGCGACCCGCGGACGCGGATGTGAGGCGTTGCTGGCCGATACTCACACCACGGGGTCGGGGCCCCCAGGCTCCGGGGAAGACACGAAGGCCGACGGAGCCAGTATCGACCGCGACCTTGAACGGGGCCGAGCGGCCGACCCTGATCTCGACTACCCCGTTCATGCCCTCGCGACCCGGAGCTGCAACGGTGGGCACGGGAACGTCAATTTGGACTGGTTGGCCGGCGGATGACTCGCCGCCATTGAGCGGCGCAGGACCATTATCGGCGAAGGCTGAGGGTGCAACAGCGATAGTGGCGAGTGCGCAGATGGCAGCTATGCGCAGACGCTTTCGGGTGCGTGGAATCACTCGGGCCTCCAACGATCAGTGGTGGGGCGCGGTTTCCCCTCCGCAGAGTGTAAGCGCCATCTGTGGCTGAGTCCTAAAAGTCACAGGTGTGACATTCCAAGGCGAACCGTCACCCGAACACCGCCGTCAGGTAGCGAGCCCCAGCTCCATTGACCGCCCAATGTGCGTACCCACGTGCTGATCAGGGCTGATCCTGAACCCGATTGCGGCACAAGGTCAGAGAATCCGATACCGTCGTCGACGACTGTCAGGCTCAGCTCTGAGGCGTCAAGTTCGGTCGTCACATCGATGTTGACCATGCACGCGGTGGCCCTGCCGTGCACGGCAGAATTGAGCAGGGCCTGCTCGATGATGCGGTAGCACCCGAGCCGCGTGCGTTCATCAAATTTACTGTGAAAGCCATCGGCATGTTCATGCACTCTCACAGAGGTCACCATCGTGGGTTCGTATTGGCTCGCCAATTCAGCGAGCGAACTTGCCAGCCCTACCTCCGACAAGGTTGGACTCAAAGCACGGGCAGCACGACGCACGTCAAACTTGCGCAAACTTTCTAGTCGATCGATGACTTCATCGATACCAGACCGATCCGTTGGGTCGATGCCCTGCAACTGCAGACATGCGGCGATGAGGTTGGCCTGTACCCGATCGTGGAGAGTGTCGGCAACCTGGCGCCGCGCCTGCTCATCCGCTTGAATCATCCAGTTCTGTTGTTGACGAGCAAGAGTGAGTGCGGCTTCGGTCCTGTTTACCTGAGCAGCGAGGCGCGCGGTGGCCAGACCGATTATTGAGTTAATGGCAAGCAGCGGAACGGCAACCCGTGCCACCGTGCCCAAGAAGTAGCCGGGTGATTCAAGGATGCGATCGGCGAGCTGCCCAATGTAACTGCGCACAAGGACTCCAGCGATTGAACTGATGAAGAAGATAAGGATGTAGGCGGCAAGGTTCATTCGGCCGCGCTCCTCCCACCGTTGGGCCGCAAAGAGGAGGGCCCAGACGACGGCCGCTGCAGCGATGATGGAGAGCACATTCGCGCCGACTCCCACGTCACCCAAGAGATCGGCATCCAAAACCACGGATGCAGCGGCATTGAAAGTGAAGTAGAAGCCTGCGAATAGCGTGACCGCGAGGGGTCGAATCGGCCATGGTCCGATGAACTGCCACCAACGAAGATTCCTGGAGGCGGGCTCGTCTGTCACGAATCTATCCAGGTGTCCGACTTGACAAGGTGAAGGTAGGCGATCACGGCTCGGGTGCGTCGATCTTCACCGTCACCCATGGTGGGGACGAGAATGCGGTAAGCCCTGGTGAGCTCCTGCCGAACGGCCTCATGTGAGGAGTTCAGTCGGCGGGCGATCTCCGGGGCGCCTAATCCGCTCGCGGCGAGGGCCATAACGGCTCGCTGCCGGTCAGATAGCTCTGCAACGGATCCAGATTGCTCAACGGGTTCCGCGCCCATTCCGATGCTCTGTCCCGCAGCAGTTGATCTGAGGATGGTCACGATGCGTGACACGGACATGTCGCCGGTCTTGGGAATGTAGGACCAGGCCATGGAGTCATGCTGAGGAATGAGCGGAAGGACATGGCCGACCTCGTGTTGAGAATGGATGACGATCCCGAGATTGGGATTGCGCTGTCGCATAGCGATCCCAAGATCAATTCCGTTCATGCTGCCATAGCCCAGGCCCAGATCGAGAAGGGCGACATCGGCGGTGTCCACGGTGTCGTCATTAAGGGCCTCCGTGGATGAGGTGCAGGACTTCACGATGTCGATACCCGGCTGCTGTTCAAGGAGAGAGCCGAAGATGCCCATGAGCGCCGGATCATTCTCAACGTAGATCACCCGAGTTGCCCGCATCACAATATTGTGCCGCATGCCAATAAAATTTCACTCATGTATCGCGCTTATGACCGACGGACGGGGATGGATTCTTAGAGTTGATTCACGCCATTCGGAAAGTGTCAGTGCGTGGCACCTGTGGCATCTCGGAGTGAAAGCGTTCCTTTCAGGCCCTAATAAGTTGGCACATCTCTCGACACGAGAGTGCGAAAATTCACCCGCACCCCTTGACAGTGCACCGCCGGTCTCTGCCTTAGTGTGCCGCTATGACGCGACGGGGCTGGATTCTGTTCTGGTCTTTGGGTCTTATCTGGGGTTTGCCCTATCTTCTGATCAAGGTGAGCGTTGCTGACCTAACCCCACCCGTCATCATTTTCTTGCGGGTGTTCATCTCTGCAATTGTCCTCGTTCCTATTGCTTGGAAATTGGGATACCTCTCCCAACTCAAGGGGCATTGGAAATGGGTATTTGCATTCGCCATCATTGAAATTACTTTGCCATTTGGTGCGCTCACATTCGCTGAAATTCGTCTCAGCAGCTCTATGTCGGGCCTTCTCATCGCAGCGGTACCGATTGTGAGCGCAGTTATTGCATGGCGACTCGGTCTCGATGACCGAGTAACAGGCATTCGAGTCATTGGCCTTGCAGTTGGTATCGCCGGCGTCGCAGCCCTCGTCGGGCTTGATGTCACCGGCAGTGAGATTGGCTCTGTTGCGGCCCTGCTCATCACGATTGTCGGTTACGCACTGGGGCCGATTATTGTTTCTAAACGTCTCGCGGGCGTTCCCGCACTTGCCGCCATAGCGATGGCCATGGTCATCAACTCGGTTATTTATGCGCCATTTGCCATCGCCACGTGGCCTACTCAAACAGTCCCCGCGTCAACGTGGATCGCAGTGGTTGCCCTAGGCCTCGTGTGCACGGCATTTGCATTCATCCTGTTCTTCTCCCTCGTTGCTGAAGTGGGACCGGCAAGGACAACAGTCATCACCTACATCAACCCTGCAGTCGCCGTTGTCCTTGGAGTTGTCGTGCTCAGTGAGCCCATCACACTCGGCCTAGTCATTGGATTCCCATTAATCCTGCTTGGCTCATATCTTGCAACGAAAAAAGCTCCTGTTTTTGAAGGCGAGCCAATGGGTTAGCCCCCTCGAACGTCTACACTTGGCACATGACAAAAACACTCAAAACGATTTCAACTCTCGCAATGGCTCTCTTCTTGGCAGCAGGACTGCTGGCTTCACCAGCAACCGCAGCCAAGAAAGACGTCACACTTGTCGTCACGGAATTGCCTGCACAGGTGCGCCTCATTCCCGGTGAATCAATTGTCCTGTCACTGTCAACAAATGCCACCACCGGTTACACCTGGGACACCGCGGTATCAGGAACCAAGAAAGCAATCAAGGTGAACAAGGGTGTTTATGCAGCTCCCGCCGAGAC